>NZ_JBEYER010000021.1:0-81288 GCF_040634005.1 Micromonospora sp. NPDC007271 | reverse complement strand
GGCAACGCTGGTCAGCCGTCCACGCGGAAGGTCAGGGTGGTGGTGCCGAGCTGGACCGGCGAGGTCTGGCTGCCCTGGGCGCCGCTGCTGGAACGCCGCTGGGCGGGGCGCTGGCTCGCCCCCGACCTGGCCGGTCACGGCTGGTCGCCGCCGCTGCCGGCGTACTCCTTCGAGGCCCTCGCGGACCGGGTGGCGGCGGGCCTCGGCCCGGCGGCCGGGCGGCTCGGCCCCCGGGACCGGCTGGTGATCCTCGGGCACTCGCTCGGCGGGGTGGTGGCGCTGGCGCTGGCCGCACGGTCGCGGCGGCTGCCGGTCGACGCGGTGATCGGGCTGGGGATCAAGGTCGCCTGGTCGCCGGCCGAGCTGGACAAGGCCCGCGAGTTGGCCGAACGGCCGGTGACCTGGTTCGCCGGCCGGGACGAGGCGGCCCGCCGGTACCTGCGGGTCGCCCGGCTCGCCGGGCTCTTCGCCCCCGACCACCCGGTGGTGGACGCCGGCCTGCGCCGCGAGGACGGCCGCTGGCGGCTGGCCATGGACCCGGCCGCGTTCGCGGTGGGGGAGCCCCGGCTGCCCGCCCTGCTCGCCGCGACCGACGTGCCGGTGCTGCTGGCCCGGGGCGAGCAGGACCCGATGGTGACCGACGCGCAGCTCAAGGAGCTGGGCGTGCCGGTCGTCACGCTGCCGGGGCTGGGCCACAACGCGCACCTCGAGGACCCCGCCGCCGTCCTCGATCTGCTCGCGCCGTTCGCGGCGCCCGACCGGCCGTGACGTCGCCGCCCCGCAGGCAGGGCGACGACATCACGACCGCGGGCGGCTGTAACCGCGGTGGCGGAGCAGGTACTGAGCGGTGGTGACGTTGGGCCCGGTGGAGCCGTTGCTGAGCAGGGGCCAGGCCGGCGCCGCCGCTTGGGGGAGGTGGGATGGGTCAGGCGGTGGGGTGCAGCGGCGGAGCGTCCCCGGCGACGGCGCCGACGGGGCGTGGGGTCGGCGGGTGCCAGCCCGGTTCGACCTGCTGGCGGGCGGCGTCGAGGAATGCCTCGGCGTACGACTCGGCGGGGAAGTCGCCCAGGTAGCGGGTGCGGGTGGCCCAGCGGGCGGCCGCCTTCGGGTCGGTGTCCAGCAGCTCGGTCAGCACCAGGTCCACGTTGGACATGTCCCGGCACAGCACGTAACCGGAGCCGGCGAGGGGGAACCGCTCGACGAAGTGCTCGCCGTCGGCGCGCATGTCGGTGACCGCGTACGGCTTGCCGGAGTAGAGCCAGTCGGAGATGACCCCGGAGACGTCCGAGATCAGCGCGTCGGCGCGGTTGACGCACTCGGTCAGGGTCAGCTCCCGGCTGGCCGCCGCCCCCCACAGGTGCGCCCGACCGGTCCTCGCCCGGTCCGCCGCCAGCAGCTCGGTGAGCCGGGCCAGCTGCCGGGCCGAGGCCGGGTTCTGCGCGGTGTACGGGTGGGCCCGCAGGATCACCGTGGCGCCCCGGTCCAGCAGTCGCCGGAGCATCGTCTCGGCCACCGGCAGCGAGCAGTAGTTCGCGTCGGCGTGGTGCCCCGTCCAGGTGGGGGTGTAGAGCACGGTCGGGTTCGTCACGCCGTGGGCCGGCTCCCGGCGTACCTCGATCGCCTCCACCTGGGGCCGGCCGACCACGACGAACTTCTCGGCGGGGATCTCCACGCCGGCCCGGGCGTACCGGTCGATCGCCGCCTGGCCGGCCACGAAGATCTTGTCGAAGATCGCCGAGACCGGGTTGGCGCTGGGTGCCTTGTCGCTGTCGCCGTGGTGCAGCTGCACGTGGGTCAGCTGCGAGAAGCGGATGCAGTGGCTGTTCTTCGCGCCGTGGTTGACGTAGAAGGCCGCCCGCACGCTCGGCACCAGCGCCTCGTCCATGGCCTTGATCGTCGGGCAGAAGACCACGGGGGCGCGGGTCGCGGCGGCGATGGTGGGCAGGAACCCCGGCTCCCGCAGCAGGACCACGAACGGGCGGCCGATCCGCTCCAGGTACGGCAGCCACATGGTGACCTGGTACTCCGACCCGGGCGGGGCGGAGAAGTGGAGCACGAACTCGGGCTGGTGCCGGCGCAGCGCCCGGCCCACCGGGCCGCCCCCGGCCGGCGGCCGGAACCGGCGCCGGGCCAGGTCGAGCCCGAGCGCGCCGCAGCCGGCCCCGACCAGCAGGGCGGCGGCCAGCGCCACCCAGGCCGGCAGGGCGAGGCCGGCGGCCACCGCCACCAGGGCGAGCAGCGCCAGCAGCGCGTCGCCGAGCCGGGCGGCGATCACCGGGGCCCAGGTGCGTACCGGAAGGTTGGCCGCCCGGATCTCCAGCGCGCCGGCGTCGCGTAGCGGCCCCACCAGCAGCACCAGGCCGAGCAGCACCAGCGCGGTGGCGACCAGCGCCGGGTCGAAGCCGGAGTCGAGCCGGCGGGCGTAGCCGACCAGGATTCCGGCGGCGACCAGCACCGACTCGGCGACGCCGTCCGCACTCGGCCGGACCCGGCGCTCCCACCCGGCGGCGGCGAGGGCGGCGACCGCGATCGCCAACCCCCAGCCGGTCGCCCCGGTGAGCGCCACCACGAGGAAGGCCAGCACCGCCAGCCCGGTGGTCAGCACCCGGGCGAGCAGCTTCCGGACCAGGTCACCGCGCATCTGGATCGTCCCGTCCCGCTGATCGGCCGGTCAGGCGTCGACGCCGGTGGGCAGCTGCTGCGGCAACTCCAGCTCGGCGCGTCCGGCGTCGCGCCGCGACCCGGAGCCGTCGTCGGACGGGTGCGCGCCGGGCTGCGCGGGCGCCGTGGCGGGCTCGCCGGGTGCCCGGCGGACGTCGATGACCTGGCCGGTCAGGTCGGAGACGAGCACGTCCAGCGAGGCCTGCGCGACGGCCTCGGCGGAGAGCAGGGTGTGCTCCGGCTCCTCGCCGAACGCCCGGGTCCGCATGGGGGTGGCGGTGCGCTCCGGGTTCACGCAGTTGACCCGTACGCCGAACTCGGCCCACTCGTCGGCGAGCGCCTGGGTCAGGTTGACCAGCGCGGCCTTGGTGGCCGAGTAGAGCGCGTAGCGGGCCCGGCCCCGGGTGTACGAGCTGGACGTGTAGAGCAGCAGCTGGCCCTTGGTCTGCTGCAGGTACGGCAGCGACTGCCGGGCGACCGCGACCGGGCCGACGAAGTTGACGTGCAGGAGCCGGTCGATCGTCTCCTCGTCCATCTCCGCGAGGGCGCCCCGCTCCAGGATGCCGGCGGTGACCACCACGTGGTCGATCCGGCCGGTCGCCTCGAAGGCGGTCCTCAGCGCGGCGGCCACGTCCTCGGCCCGCTCCACGTGGGTGCCGGTGGTGGAGCGGCTGAACGGGAACACCTGGGCGCCGTAGCCGCGGGCCAGCTCGGTCAGGTCGTGGCCGATGCCGTAGCTGCCGCCGAAGACCACGATGGTCCGTCCGGTCAGCTCCTCGACGTAGCTGCGGTGGTCGGCCACCCTGGGCGCCTGGGCGGCGGCGAGCTGGAAGAGCTTGTCCGCCAGGTGCACGTCGACCGGGTGGGTGACCTTGATGTTCTCGTCCGATCCCTCGATCACCTTGATCGGCGTGCCGGGCAGGTAGCGCAGCACCACGCCGCAGTCGTCGGTGGCGGCGAAGTCGGGGTCGCCCTCGGCCCGCCGGTACGCCTCCCGGATGGTGCCGGACCGGAACGCCTGCGGGGTCTGGCCCCGGCGCAGGGTGGCGCGGACCGGGATGTCGGTGATGCAGTCGCGCTCGTCGACCTGGATGATCGTGTCGGCCGACGGGATGGCCACGTCCACCGCCGAGTACGTCCACAGGGCGTTCACGCACTCGCGCACGACCCGGGCGCTGACCAGCGGGCGGACCGCGTCGTGGAAGAGGATGTTGACGTCGCCGTCGCCGATCGCGTCCAGCGCGATGCGGGTGGTGGCGTTGCGGGTGTCGCCGCCCTCGATCACCTTGCTGACCTTGCGGAAGCCGGCGTTGGCGACGATCCGCCGGGCCTCCGCCAGGTGCCCGGCGGCCATCAGCACGATGATCTCGTCGATCTCCGGAGCGGCCTCGAAGACCGCCAGGGTGTGCTCGATGATCGGCTTGCCGGCGATCTTCAACAGCTGCTTCGGGATGCCCAGCCCGAGGCGCGTCCCGGTCCCCCCGGCGAGGATCACAGCCACCGTCCGCGCGGGGCGCCAGGGTGCCGGGCTCTCCGGCGCGGCGTCCGGTGCGGTGGTGCGGTCCTGCGTCATTGCCGTTCCTCACTCTGCGGGATGGGGGGTTTACGCCCCGGTGACCGGGTGACGAATTTTGCCGGGGTCGGGATAAACATTAACGCGTACGACAGAGCGCACCGACCGGGCGGACCCGGGCGGTGCGCTCCGGCCGGCTACTTCTGGTTCTCGTACGCGGCGCAGACCTCGTCGGTGGGGCCGTCCATCTTCAGGACGCCGCCCTCCAGCCAGATGGTCCGCTCGCAGGTGTCCCGGATCGAGCTGATGGAGTGGCTGACCAGGAACACCGTGCCGGCGCTCTCGCGCAGTTCGCGCACCCGCTGCTCGCTGCGGGCCCGGAACTTGCGGTCGCCGGTCGCCAGGGCCTCGTCGATGAGCAGCACGTCGTGCTTCTTGGCCGCGGCGATGGCGAAACGCAGCCGGGCGCCCATGCCGGAGGAGTAGGTGCGCATCGGCAGCGAGGCGAAGTCGCCCCGCTCGTTGATCCCGGAGAACTCGATGATCTCCGGAGCCAGCCGCCGGACCTCCTCGGGCGGCATGCCCATGGCCAGGCACCCGAGCACCACGTTGCGCTCGCCGGAGAGGTCGTTGAGCAGGGCCGCGTTCACGCCGAGCAGCGACGGCTGACCCTTGGTGTAGACCGCGCCGCGGGCGGGCGGGAGCAGGCCGGCGATGGCCCGCAGCAGGGTCGACTTGCCGGAGCCGTTGCTGCCGATCAGCCCGACCGCCTCACCCTGGTACGCGGTGAAGCTCACGCCCTTGACCGCGTGCACCTCGCGGATGTTGGGCGCGCTGGTCCGGGACACGATGCGCTTGAGGGCGGAGACCGGGCTGGTGCCGCCGGTGGCACCCTTGTGGATCCGGTAGATCACGTGCACGTCGTCCACCACGACGGTGGGGATCCGCTCGGTGTCCGCGACGGCGGTGCTCACCGCCGGTTGGGTCTGCTCAGCCACGGCCGTACTCCTTCTCTCCGCGCCAGAAGTAGACGAACCCGCCCAGGCCCATGACGACGGCCCAGAACAGCGCCATGAACCACAGCCGCGTCGGCGAGGTCACCAGATGCGCCTGGTTGGAGTCCAGCAGCGAATACCGGGCCAGCTCGATGAAGATCAGCGGCGGGTTCCACTCCAGCAGGGTGGCCGCCCAGTGCGGCAGGTGATCCCGGAACAGGGTCACCGGGTAGAGCACGCCGGAGGCGTACAGCCAGGTCCGCAGCACGAACGGCATGACCTGCTTGAGGTCGGTGATCTTCGAGCCGAGCCGGGCCATCACCATGGTCAACCCGATGTTGAAGACCGTCTGGAGCGCCAGCATGGGCACGATCAGCAACCAGCGGAAGGTCAGCGGCTCGCCGGTCAGCAGCACGATCGCCGCCAGCACCACCATCGACATGAGCAGCTGCTGCAGCTGCACCAGCGTGACGGTGATCGGCAGCGCGGCCCGGGGGAACTGCAGGGCCCGGATCAGGCCCAGGTTGCCGGTGATCGAGCTGGTGCCCTGCAGCGCCGCGCTCTGGGTGAACATGAAAATGAACACACCCGTGCAGAGGTAGGCGATGAAGTTCGGAATGTTCCCCCGGCTCGTCCCGATGATGACGCCGAAGATCAGGTAGTAGACCGCCGCGTTGGTGAGTGGGGTCAGCACCTGCCACAGCTGGCCGAGCTGGGTCTGACTGAACGACGAGGCGACCTTTGCCCGCGAGTACGCGGTCATGAAGTGCCGGTACGCCCACAGCCGGCGGGCATAGTCGGGCAGGGCCGGGCGTTCGCCGGCGATCCGCAGCCCGTACCGCTCGGCGAGCTGGGCGCGGGTCAGCCCGGATTCGGGGTCGGCCACCGCGGTGTTGGCCATGGTCAGGCGCTCCGATCTTTCGTGCCGATGGGGAGCAGTGGGGTTGTGAGACGCGGTGCTGGAGATTGAGCGTGCCCGGGTGGGAAGGGGCCTCGCTGCTGCGTGGAAGGTAGTCCAAAACACGTCGGGACGCAACCGTACCGTCGTTGCGCTACATTGTCCCACGTGACGACCGAGAAGAGGCGTGCCCCGGCCGGCGCGGCGGTGCTGCGCGGGGAGATCACCACGGCCATCCGGGCCGCCGTCATGCAGGAGTTGGCCGAGGTCGGGTATGGCCGCCTCTCAATCGAGGCGGTGGCCCGGCGGGCCGGGGTCAGCAAGACGGCAATCTATCGCCGTTGGCGTTCGAAACTCGACCTGGTGCTGGACATGGTCTCCGCGGTGGCGGGGCGCAACCTGCCCCTGCTGGACACCGGCAGCCTCCTCGGCGACCTGGAGATCCTGCTGCACGTGCTGGCCCGGGCGCTGCAACACCGCCTGGCCTCGCAGATCATCCCCGACCTGCTCGCGGAGGCCGCCCGCACGCCGCAGATCGCCGAGAAGCTCCAGCAGGCCCTCGACGACTACCAGCAGGCCGTCGGGCGGATCCTGATCGGCCGGGCGGTCGAGCGCGGGGAACTGCCGCCGGACGCCGACCGGCGGGCGGCGGTCGACCTGATCGTCGGCCCGGTCTACTGGCGGATGGCCATTTCCCGAGCTCCGCTGGGTGCCGAGGAGGTGCCCCGGCTGGCGTCCGCGATCGTCGCCGCGCTGCGAGTAGCATGCGTGAGGCCTGTCCGCGACGAGGTGGAAGTGTGACCCCCCGGGTGCCGTCGTCCGCGGTCCGACCTCGATGATGAACATCAGGACACAATTGGTCGGACATTCGTTACGAGCGGGTTGTTTCTCGTGAATACGACTACCATCGCCCCGACCCCCGATCCCCCCAAACAGAGCATCGTGTCGACAGGAGGAAGCCCCATGGTTGGGCCGCACCCAGAGTTCATCCCCCCAGCCCGACCGATCATCGGTGAGGCCGAGATCGAGGCGGCTGTCCGGGTGCTGCGGAGCGGCCGGGTCGTGCAGGGCCCGGAAGTCGCGGCGTTCGAGGAGGAGTTCGGCGAGCTGGTCGCCGGCCGGCAGTGCGTGGCCGTCAACTCCGGCACCTCCGCGCTGCAGCTCACCATGATGGCGCTCGGCTTCGGGCCGGGCGACGAGGTCATCGTGCCGTCGTTCTCGTTCGCGGCCACCGCGAACGCGGTCCGGCTGGTCGGCGCCGAGCCGGTCTTCGTGGACATCGAGCCGGGCAGCTTCTGCGTCGACCCGGAGGCGGTCGCCGCCGCGGTCACCCCGCGGACCGTCGCCGTCATGCCGGTGCACCTGTACGGTCACCCGGCCGCGATGGACCAGATCATGGCCATCGCCGAGCGGCACGGCCTGGCCGTCGTCGAGGACGCGGCCCAGGCCCACAGCGCCACCCTGCACGACACCCCGGTCGGCGCCTTCGGCACCGCCGGCTGCTTCAGCTTCTACCCGACGAAGAACATGCACGCCCTGGAGGGCGGCATGGTCACCACCGCCGACCCCGAGCTGGCCCGGACCCTGCGCCTGCTGCGCAACCAGGGCATGGAGCAGCGGTACGCCAACGAGATCGTCGGCGCCAACATGCGGATGACCGACGTGGCCGCCGCCATCGGCCGGGTGCAGCTCACCCAGCTCGCCGAGTGGACCGAGCAGCGCCGGGCGAACGCAAAGTTCCTCGACTCCGCCATCACCGGCATGGTGACCCCGCCGGTGGCCGACGGCGCCAAGCACGTCTACCACCAGTACACGGTCCGGGTGACGGGCAACCGGGACGCCGCCATGGCCCGCCTCACCGAGCTGGGCATCGGCAACGCCGTCTACTACCCGACCCCGATCCACCGGCTCAAGCCGTACCTCACCGAGGACGGCACGCCGGGTCCGTGGGAGCTGCCGCAGACCGAGCGGGCCGCGGCCGAGGTCATCTCCCTGCCGGTGCACCCGTCGCTGAGCCAGGCCGACCTCGACCGGATCGCCGAGGGCGCGAACCTCGCCGGGGGTGCCCGATGAGCGACGGCAGGAGCGGAGGACGGAAGCTGCGTGCCGGCCTGATCGGCCTGGGCGCGATGGGGCGTAACCACGCCCGCGTGCTGTCCAACCTGGACGGTGTCGAGCTGGTCGGCGTCGTCGACCCGGCCGGCGACGTCACCGGCACGCTCCGCGCCCCGGTGGTCCCCGAGCTGGGTGACCTGCTGGCGATGGGCGTCGACTACGCCGTGGTCGCCTGCCCGACCGCGCTGCACGAGCCGATCGGCCTGGAGCTGGCCGCCAACGGGGTGAGCGCGCTGATCGAGAAGCCGCTGGCCCAGTCCGTCGAGGCGGCCACCCGCCTGGTCGAGGCGTTCGAGTCCGCCGGGCTGGTCGCCGGCGTCGGCCACATCGAGCGCTACAACCCGGCGCTGCAGAGCCTGCGTACCCGGCTGGAGGCCGGCGAGCTGGGCGAGGTCTTCCAGGTCGTCACCCGGCGCCAGGGCCCGTTCCCGCACCGGATCGCCGACGTCGGCGTGGTGATGGACCTGGCCACCCACGACATCGACCTCACCGCCTGGGTGACCGG
The DNA here is from genome assembly GCF_040634005.1 of Micromonospora sp. NPDC007271. Lineage (NCBI taxonomy): Bacteria > Bacillati > Actinomycetota > Actinomycetes > Micromonosporales > Micromonosporaceae > Micromonospora > Micromonospora sp. NPDC007271. Next base: position 72,601 of record NZ_JBEYER010000021.1, on the reverse strand, counting down.
CCGGGAGTACGCCTCGGTGGCCGCCCGGACGGTCTCCCGCAGCGGCCGGCTGCACGAGGACATGGTCGCCGTGGTCGGCCAGCTCTCCGACGGCACGATGGTCAACCACCTGGTCAACTGGCTGAGCCCCCTCAAGGAGCGGTCCACCGTGGTGACCGGTGACAAGGGTTGCTTCGTGGCCGACACGCTCACCGCCGACCTCACCTTCTACGCCAACGCCGCCATCGACACGGAGTGGGAGGCGCTGCGCGCGTTCCGCGGAGTGGCCGAGGGCGACATGGTCCGCTACGCGATCCCGAAGCGCGAGCCGCTGCTCGTCGAGCACGAGCGGTTCCGCGACGCGGTCGAGGGTAAGCAGAGCGACATCGTCACCCTGCGACAGGGTCTGCGGACCGTGCAGGTGGCCGCCGGGCTCCTCGAGTCCGCGTCCGACGGCAAGGTCGTCTCCGTCGCGCCCGCCGGGAGCGACACGGAGCCGGCACTGCGATGAGCCCGGCGCCGGTCCGGCGGACGGTCTCCGCGGTGAAGCGGCGGATTCCCCGGTGGCGCGTCGCGCTCCGCCGGGCCGCCGCTGGCGGGCGGCCCTGGGCACCCGCCTCGGTACGCGAGTTCTGTGAGCTGCCCGCCACCACACCGCTGCTGGTGCATGCCGGCGGGGTCGCGGACGACCGGGCACTCGGCGGCATCATCGACGCCCTGTCCCGGTTGCCGGCCTGGCACCTCGCGCTGGTCCGCGCCGAGGGCGAGCAGGCCGCGGTGCGGGAGCTGGTGCGCCGGGCCGGCAAGGCCGGCGCCCGGGTGCACGAGGTGCCCCGCCCCCGGCGGCTCACGCCCGCGTTCCTCGCCTCGGCGGACCTCGCCGTGTTCGGCTTCGCGGCCGTCCGGGACGATCGACCGCTGGTGGCGGCCGTCCTCGACGCGTACCGGGCGGCCGGGCTGCCGATCGTGGCGGGCAACGCGCGAGCGGTGCGTGAGCACCTCGCCCGGCACGGCACCGCGGAATTCTTCGCCCCCGGGTCGGTGCCCTCGTTCGCGAAGGCCGTCGAGCGGGCGCGGGAACCCGCCCCGCCGCCGGCGGACGTGGCGGGGGAGCCCCAGCCGACGGCCGTACCCCCGGTCGAGGCCGGCACACCCGGCGGCTGGCGGCCGCTGGGCGCCGGGCCGGTGCGGCTGGGCATGGGCACCGCCAACTACGCCGGTCAGCTCTCCGCCATGGCGGCCGCGATCAGCGCCGCCCGGCCGGACGTCGGCATCGAGCTGGTGGTCGCCAAGCCACCGACCTCGTACCGCTACCCGGCGGACCGTTACCTGCACTTCCCGGCCGAGCACCAGCTCGACGTGCAACTGTGGCAGACGCGCCGGGTGCTCGGCGGGTACACCCACCTGATCGTCGACGCCTTCCGGCCCGTGCTCGGCCGGCTCAACGGTGAAGACATCGCGGCCGACCTGCCCGCGCTGGGCCGGGCCCGGATCAAGGTGGCGTTGCTGGCGCACGGCAGCGAGATCCGCCACCCGGGCGCCCACCTGGACCGGCACGCCGAGTCGGCCTTCCGGGACGCCCCCGTGGAGCTGCGGGACCGGCTCACGGTGGTGGCCGAGCGCAACCGGCGTACCGCGCAGGAGAGCGGCCTGCCGCTCTTCGTGACCACCCCCGACCTGCTGGACGACGTGCCCTTCGCCACGTGGGCGCCGCTGGTGGTCGACGTCGACGCGTGGACCTGCGACCGCCCGGTGCTGGAGCGGCCCCGCCCGGTGCTGCTGCACGCCCCGTCGAACCGCTGGACCAAGGGCACCGATCGGCTGCTGCCCCAGTTGCAGGACCTGCACGACCGACGAATGATCGAACTGCGACTGGTGGAGGGGCTGCCGTACCACGAGATGCGCCGCCTGGTGCAGGAGGCCGACATCGTCGTCGACCAGCTCGTGATCGGCAGCTACGGCACCTTCTCCTGTGAGGCGATGGCCGCCGGGAAGGTGGTCGTGGCATACCTCAGCGAGAGCGTGCACCAGGTTGTCGGCGTCCAGCCCCCGATCACCACCGCGACGCCCGCCACCCTGGCCAAGGCGATCGAGTCGCTGCTCGACGACCGTCGTGCGGCGATCGCGCTGGCCGCGGCCGGGCCAGATTACGTCCGAGAACATCACGACGGCAGACGCACCGCCGCCGTCTTCGACGCGTTCCTCCGGTGACCGGTCGCCGGTCGTCCGCCGACGACCACCCGGGAACCCGGTCCGCCCGCCCAACACCCGTCAACGAGGAGAAAGCACCAGATGCAGGCTGACGTGCGTACCGACGCCCGACCGACCCGGGGGCGGGTGGTGATGCTGGTCGACAACGGGGTCCACGGCGACTCCCGGGTGCAGAAGGCGGCCCGGTCCGCCGCCGAGGCCGGGTGGGAGGTGATCCTGGTCGGCATCCTGAAGGGTGCCGCCACCGAGGAGACCTGGCGGATCGGCGACGCGGAGGTCCGGCTGATCAGGGTGCCGCGGCGGATCCCGCACCCGGTCACCTACCGCCGCGCGCTGCTGCGTCGCCCGTTGGCGTACAAGCCGGGGCCGGAGTCGAAGCGGAAGCTGAACAAGCTCAAGGCCCGGCGGGACGACCTCAACTTCCGGCTCTCCGAGATCAAGGTCGCCCGGAGCAAGGGCGGGCCGCGCTGGGCGGAACTGGCCGGCAAGGCCCGGCTGGCCGCGCCGTACTTCGTCAACAAGGCGATGTTCCAGTGGGTCAAGCTCCGCTCCGCGGAACTGAAGCGCCTCCAGGCGCGGCAGCAGGACCCGAACGCCTGGTTCGACCGGGCGGCCCTGCGGTTCTGGCAGGGCCTGCACGGCGATCGGGCCTGGCGCCGCCTCGACCCGGAGCTGTGGGACTTCGAGCTGGCCTTCGCCCCGGTCGTCGACGAGTTGCAGCCGGACCTCATCCACGCCCACGACTTCCGGATGCTCGGCGTGGGCGCGCGGGCCGTGATGCGGGCCCGGGCGGGCGGACGCGACGTCAAGCTGGTCTGGGACGCCCACGAGTTCGTGCCGGGCATCATCGGACGGCCCACGAACCTGCGCTGGCTGCCCGCCCAGATCGCGTACGTGCGCGAGCACGCGCCCTACGCCGACGCCGTCATCACCGTCTCCTCGACCCTGGCCGACCTGCTGCGCGAGACGCACGACCTGCCCGAGCAGCCGGCGGTGGTGTTGAACGCCCCGCCCGCCGCGCTCACTCCGGAGCAGCGCGCCCTGCCGGTGCCGGACATCCGGGCGCTCTGCGGCATCGACGCGGCGACGCCGCTGCTGGTCTACTGTGGTGGGATCAACCCCTCGCGCGGCGTGGACATCATGATCCGGGGCCTTACCCGGCTGCCGGACGCGCACGTCGCGCTCGTGTCGGTGCACCCCAACGGCAAGGTGCCGATCATGTACGAGCTGGAGAAACTCGCCGCCGAGCTGGGCGTGGCCGACCGGGTGCACCTGCTGCCGTACGTGCCGCACTGGCAGGTGTCCGCCTTCGTGGCCCCCGCCGACCTCGGTGTCATCCCGATCCACCACAAGCCGAACCACGAGCTGGCGCTGATCACCAAGTTCTTCGAGTACGCGCACGGCCGGCTGCCGATGGTGGTGAGCGACGTCAAGACCATGGCCGAGGCGACGCAGGCCACGGGCCAGGGTGAGGTCTTCCGGGCCGAGGACCTGGACGACTACCTGCGGGCCGTCCGCGCGGTGCTGGCCGACCCGCAGGGATACCGGTCGGCGTACGACCGGCCGGGCGTGCTGGACCAGTGGACCTGGGAGGCGCAGGCAGGGGTGATGGACGAGGTCTACACCCGCCTGCTGCCGGAGCACCCGAAGGCGCAGACGTCGTCGGGCACCGCCCCGGCCGTCCCCGCGCAGCGGTCCGCCGTGCCGGTCCGCTGACCGGCGGTACGACGATGAAAGGGCCCGGCCGATCGGCCGGGCCCTTTCATCGTGCGCGGGATCGCGCCGGACGGCTCAGTCGTCCAGCAGCAGCCGGTCGTAGCCGGACTGGGTGACCGACCAGTCCCAGGTCTTCAGCGCGTGCTCGGACGCGGCCCGGCCGGTCTCCCGCCACCGCTCCTCGGTGGCGGTGGCGGCCAGGATCCGCTCCGCCGCCTCCTCCGGCGTGCCGACCAGCCAGTCGGCGGGGAAGAGGGTCCGGGCGCCATGCGGCTTACCGGCGAAGAACGGCCAGTCCCGCACCACCGGCACCGCCCCGCTGGCCGCACCCTCCACCAGGCCGCAGTGGAAGCTCTCCCGCACCGAGGTGCTGAGGATGACGCCGACCTCCTCGAGCGCGGCCGGGACGTCGTCGGTCTGCCCGTACCGGCGCACCGCGCCGAGCGGCTCCAGCTCGGTGAGGTCCTTGCTGAGCAGCTTGCCGTAGTCCTTCGCCGGCTTGCTGGTGCGGTTGTTGAAGTCGCTGCCGATCAGGGTCAGGCGATACCGCTCGTCCCGCTCGCGCAGCTTCCGGAGCACCTCGATCGCCCAGCGCGGATCCTTGGCTACCGAGCTGAATCCGACCATGCCCAGGGTGAAGCGGGCGTCGGCGGACTTCGCCCGGGGGTAGCGCTGCAGGTCCATCGCGTTGTCGACGACCCAGAGGCGGGGGCCGCCCGCCTCAGCGAGCTGCGGCAGCACCGCCGTGGACAGGTCCCGCAGGTGCTCGGAGACGAAGACGACGTCGTCGACCCGGGAGAAGTCCACCAGGTGCGGCCAGAAGTTGAACGCCTCGAAGCTGTGCAGCCGGACGATGATCCGGGCGGTGCCCGGGTCGTGCAGGGTGAACAGCGCCGCCGTGGCCTGGCACCAGTCGACGAAGATGGTGTCCGCCCAGTCCAGATGCGGCCGCAGCCACTCCTCGATCTTGGCGCCGTACGACGACTCGCCCGCCAGCAGGTGCTCCATCACGGCGCTGCCGCTGAGCGCCAGCGGGCGCGTCACCGGGTCCTCGTAGAGATCCAGGAAGCGGACCTCCACGTTCGGCATCGCCCGGTAACGCTCCAGGATCTCCGGCAGGAAGTTGTCGTTGATCAGCGTGGTGACAAGCAGGCGCAGCGGCCGGTCGGTGGGCGCCGGGGCGGCCGGGGCAAGCCGGCCCCGCGGCCCGGACAGCTTCCGCGCTGCCGCGCTGGCCCGGAACGGCGCCAGGAACGCGTCCGGGTCCTCGCTCATCGGCGACGTGAGCCGGTCGAAGTGCAGCACCCGGTTGGAGGCCAGGCTCCAGGCCTTGGAAACCGCTGCGGCGGCCTGCGTGGCGTTCTTGGGCAGCAGGCTGTCCGCCAGCACCAACTGGGCCTCGATCGCCTCGTGCAGGCCGGTCGGGACGTGGCCGAGGGCCAGCTCGGACTGCGCCGCCTTGGTCAGCACGTCCGCGCGGGTACGGGCGCTGCTGATCCGGTTCACGGCGGCGGAGGCGGCGCGGGCGGCAACGGCCGGGCGGCCGGCGCGTACCGCGCTGTCGTGCAGCCGGACGGCGAGCTTGCTGCGGAATCGGTCCGGGACCCGGGGCGCTGCCACGGCGCGGGTCCAGAACCAGGCACCGGCCGGGTTGCTCATCACCGTCTGACCGGTGGCTTTCCGGAACGTGGTCCGGGCGGTCTGCACCGCCGCCCGCTTGGCGCCCCGGGCACCGATACCGGCGGCCGCGGCCACCTGCCGCTCTAGGCGCTTGCCCACCGACTCGCTCCGGGCCGAGTCCAGCGCCCGCTGTGCGGGTACGAGCCCATAGCAGGCGCCGGCCCGGGTGTTGCGCTGCGCCATCTCCCACACCGTGTGCACCGCGCGGGCGTCGAGGGCCACCAGCAGGTCGGCCTTCCGGTATCGCTGCCGCAGCCAGGCGTTGTGCCGCGCGTGCAGCCACGGCTTCCGGTTGGCCTGCGCCCGTCCGAGCGCCTTGCGGAACCGGGCGTCCCGCTTCTCAGCGGGTACGGCGAAGGTACGGACCTCCGCCAGCGCCGGGTCGATCGGCAGCTCCGCGCTGTCGAAGAAGCAGGCCACGGTGACGGTGGCACCCCGGCTGCGGAAGCGCTCCAGCGCCTCGACCAGGACGGCGGGCTGCTTCGGAGCGGCACTGGCCACGATGAGCACGGTGGTCACGGTTGGACATCTCCCGTCGAAGCGGTCGCGGCCGGGGCGGGACGACCGGCCGGGCGGACGAGCTCGGTGAGGTGCCGGACGGCCGGCGCGAGCACGGCCGGCCGGGCGAAGCGGCGGGCCAGCTCGCGCGCGGCGGCCCGGTCCGCGTCGGTCGCCTTGACGGCCATCCGGGCGGCCTCCGAGAAGGTGTCGGCGAGGCGGTGTGGGTCCAGGCCGACCGCGCCGGTCCAGAGTGGATGTCCGGCCAGGACGTTCGTCGCGTCGTGGGCGACGTCGTGGGCGGAGAGCACGGGCAGGCCGGTGGCCATGAACTCGTACACCTTGCCGGAGGTGACGAAGCGACCGCCGACCAGCATCAGGACCAGTGCGTCCCACGAGCCGTAGGTGGCCGCCAGCTCCGCCTTCGGCACCGGGCCGCCGAAGCTGACGCCGTCGACCGCGGCCTCCTTGAGCAGGTCCATGTGCCGGTTGGCCTCCCGCGCCGGCCCGGCGCCGATGTGGCCCCGCACCTCGAACCGGGAGCGGGCCACCAACGGGTCGTTCCGCCGCGCGATCCGCCAGCCCTCGAGCACCGACTCGAGGAACGCCGGCGTGAAGTTGACCGAACCGAGGTAGCCGAAGGTCAGCCCAGCGTCCGGGTCGGGCGAGCGGCCGGTGACGTCGGGGAGGCTGTCCTCGTCGTAGCCGTTGCGCACGACGTGCACCCGCTCCGCGAGGTGCGGGTAGCGCTCCCGGTAAAAGTCGGCGATCGGGTCGTTGACGCACCAGACGGCTGTCGCCTGCTCGAGCACCTTGGACTCCCACCGGCCGGAGACCGAGTCCCGGGTGAAGGCCTCGCCGCCGCCGATCACGTCCAGCGACCAGCCGTCCCGGAAGTCGACCGCGTAGGGGACCTTGTGCTCCTCCCAGAGCTTCCATGCGGCGGCCAGGTTCACGTACGGGGCGCAGGAGGCGAGCAGCAGGTCGGCCTGGCGCTCCCGGTGCAGCCGCAGCACGGCGTTCTCCAGCTCGTACCGCCAGCCGCCGAAGACCGGCTCGGGGAAGACCTTCTGCTCCCGCTGCCGCAGCCGTTTGATCCAGCCCGCCGGGTCGAGCGAGCGCTCCTCGGAGAAGGCCCGGATGTCGGTCTCCAGGTCCTGCCGGATCAGCGGCAGCTCGACCACCTTGACCCGCGGGTCGACCTTCTCTGAGAGGGTGTGGTCCAGGCCGTACTCCCGCTCCCAGGCTTCCTGACAGATGGTGATGACGGTGATGTCCCAGCCTAGGGCGACGAACTGGTTCGCCGTCTCGCGCAGCCGGTAGGCGCTGCTCTTCGCCGCAGGCGGGAAGCCGATGGCCAGGTAGATGGCGTGCGGCCGCTGCCCGCCGCCGGACCGGGGGAGTGGGACAACTCGATTGCTCATCACAAGTGACCGATCGTGAGGAGGGGACGCGCCGTCATGCCAGGTGCCGTCGCAGCGTCTCGGCGACCCGGTGGGCCGCCCGGCCGTCGCCGTAGGGGGTGCCGCGGGGCGCGTCCGGGGCGGGACGGGTCGCGGTGGTCGTCCACTGCGCGCCCAGCTCGCGCGGATCCGGCACCAGCACGTTCCACCCGCCCTCGAGCGTCTCCACCCACTCCGTCTCGGTGCGCAGCGTGGTGCACGGGCGATCCAGGAGGTACGCCTCCTTCTGCAGGCCGCCCGAGTCGGTGACCACTCCGACGGAGCCGAGCACCGCCGCCACCATGCCGGCGTAAGGCAGCGGACGACCGACGTGCAGGGCCTCGCGGGACAGCTTCAGCCCGTACGCCTCGGCCCGGGCGAGCAGCCGCGGATGGGCCAGCAGCGCGACCGGCACCGGCAGGTCGGCCAGCGCGTCGAGCAGCGCCGCGAGCCGCTCCGGGTCGTCCGTGTTCTCCGCGCGGTGCAGGGTGGCCAGCAGGTACGGCGCGTCCGGGTCGATCCCCTCGGGTAGGGCCGGCCGGGGCTGGCCGCCGCGGGTCACGTCGTCGCGCACCCGCAGGCAGACGTCCACCATCACGTCGCCCACCAGGACCGACCGGGCGGCCAGGCCCTCCGTGGCGAGGTGCCGCATCGCCTCGTCGGTGGGCGCGAGTAGCAGGTCGGCGGCGTGGTCGGTGAGCACCCGGTTGTGCTCCTCCGGCATCCGCCGGTTGAACGAGCGCAGCCCGGCCTCCAGGTGGGCCACCGGCAGGTGCTGTTTCACCGCCGACAGCGTCCCCGCCAGGGTGGAGTTGGTGTCGCCGTAGACGAGGACCCAGTCGGGCCGCCCGGCGGCGAGCACCGGGTCCAGCGCGGCCAGGGTGTTCCCGGTCTGCACGCCGTGGGTGCCGGAGCCGATGCCCAAGTGCACGTCCGGGTCGGGGATGCCGAGGCCGGAGAAGAAGACGTCGGACAGGTCGGCGTCGTAGTGCTGCCCGGTGTGCACGATCACGTGCTCGCACCCGTCCTCGGCGAACGCCGCCGCGATGGGTGCCAGCTTCACCAACTGCGGTCGGGCGCCGACGATGCTGACGACCTTCACTACCTGACTCCTCGGTATCGGTGACCGGACGACGGACGGACCTGGCGCTGCCGCCTGCGGCAGGGGCCGGAGACGGTGCTCACCTCGACCGACCGGGAGCGGCCCCGGCCGGAACGGCTGCTGAGCTGTCGGGCGCCGGGCCCTGACGGGCACGGGGACGACCACGGCGGACGGCTACGCCCACCGACGCCTCGAAGACGTCCTTGCTGGCCGCGGTTGCCCGGAGGGCGGGCGACGGCCCTTGGAATAGTAGTGCCCCGGCCGGCGCCGGACGACGCACGTGGTCGCCGCCGGGATGCTCCGGCGCCGAACGCTGGCGGAAGCTTCCGGTCATCGGCGCCGCCGGGGGTCGGACGACGACGAGCAGCGTTTTACGGGACACAACGCACAACCCTAACCGACCGTGCCGGACCGCCGGGTCTCCGCGCTGGGCCCGGGTGGTTGTGGCGGAGCCGCTGCACCGCCCGCACCGGCGGCAGGCCGGGCACCGGGTCCGGAACGTTCGCCGGATCGACGGCTGGTCTTCCTCGTCCGTTCACTGGCCCGTCCGCCGTCCGCCCCCTTTGCCGTTGTGCTGAGCCTGGCCGGGAGGTTCCGTGCCGCTTGCGTACACTACGGCGCCATGACCGCCTCGGGGCCCGAGATCCGTAGCCGCACGTCCGCTGACCCGGACGCGGTGACCGAAACCGCCGTCGTCGACGCCCCGGGCCGGCCCGGGGCGTCGGACGAAACCCGGACCGGCGCAGTGGCCGGCACGCCGGCGGCCGAGGCGCAGACCTCGCGCTGGCAGCGGATCCGCCCGGACCTGCTGGTCGCCGCCGTGTACCTGGCCGGCGCGCTGTGGGTGACCGGCCGCGGTTGGCTGGACCACGGCGGCCGGCTGCTCGGCACCCGCCCCAACGACCAGGGCTTCAACGAGTGGATGCTGGCGTACGCGGCGCACGCCGTCAGCCACCTCGAGAACCCCTTCTTCACCACGCTGCAGAACGCCCCGAACGGGGTCAACCTGATGACGAACGTCGGGATGCAGCTGCCCGGACTCGTGCTGGCGCCGATCACCCTGCTCTTCGGGGCGTCGTTCTCGTACCTGCTGTTCATCACCCTCAACCTGGCCGGCACCGGGTACGCCTGGTACCACGTGCTCTCCCGGCACGTGGTGTCGTCCCGGGTCGCGGCCTTCGGCGGCGGCCTGTTCTGCGCCTTCGCGCCCGCTCTCGTCTCGCACAGCAACGGCCACCCGCACATCACCGCCCAGTGGCTGGTGCCGTTCATCGTGTGGCGGGTCGTCCGGCTGGCCCGCGACGGCCGTCCGGTGCGGGACGGCCTGGTACTGGGCGCCCTCGTGGTGGCGCAGTTCTTCATCAGCCTGGAGATCCTCTTCCTGGCCGCGCTCGGCTGCCTGATGATGGTCCTCGGCTACCTGGTCTGCCGGCCGCGCGAGGCGCTGCGCCGGGCCCGCCCGCTGGTCGGCGGGCTGGCGATCACCGGGGTGCTGGTGGGGGCCGCCGCGGCGTACCCGCTGTGGATGCAGTTCGCCGGGCCCCAGCACCGGGTCGGGCACCCCGGCAATCCCGACGTCTACGCGCTGACGCTCGGCTCGTTCGTGCGCTACGCCACCGAGTCGGTGGCCGGCAGCCCCACCAGCGCGCTGCGCTGGGGCCCGAACACCACCGAGCAGGCCAGCTTCTACGGGTGGTCGGTGGTGGTGCTGGCGCTGGCCGCGTGCTGGTGGCTGCGCCGCGAGATCATCGTCCGGGTGCTCGCCGTGGTGGCCGCGATCTCCGCGGTCTTCTCGATCGGCACCACCTGGACGGTGGGCACCCGGCGCACCGCCGTGCCGGCGCCGTTCGCGCTGGTGACCGAGCTGCCGGTGTTCGACTCGGTGGTGGCCGCCCGGTTCGCGCTGATCACGACCGTGGCGCTCGGTGTCCTGCTCGCGGTCGCCGGCAACCGGCTCGCCGCGGTCGGGGTCGCCGGCGCGGGGGAGGGGCGGCTGGTGCCCCGGCTGGCCGCGGTGGCGGTGTTCGCCGCGTTGCTGCCCATCCTGCCCACCCCGCTGGAGGCCCGCGGCCGGGTGCCCGTGCCCGACTTCGTCACCGGCGGCGCGTGGCGCGAGCACGTGGCGCCGGGCCGCACCCTGGTGCCGGTGCCGGTGGACGGCATGACCTCGCTCTACTGGAGTTCCGCCGCGCTGGCCGGCTTCGCCGTGCCCAGCGGCTACTTCCTTGGGCCGGTCTCGGACACCGACGCCACCGGCCGCTGGGGCGTCGAGCCGCAGCCGACCGCGACGCTGCTCACCGCCGTCTCCGCCGGCGAGCGGCCCGCGACGGTGAGCCCGGCCGAGATCGAGCAGGCGCGGGCCGATGTCCGGTACTGGAAGGCGGACGCCGTGGCGCTGCCCGACCGGGCCCGACACCACGACGACCTGAAGACGGTGCTGGACACGATGTTCGGCCCGGGTCAGCGGGTCGACGACGTGTGGGTCTGGGACGTGCGGTCCTGGACCCGCTGACCGGTCAGGGCGACTTTGTCCAGATCAGCAGCAGGTGCCCGCCGAAGTACGCGGAGAACACCGCCAGGGTCACCAGCACGGTGACCGCCCGGGCCCACCCGGCCCGGGCCAGCGCCACGGCCGCCGGCAGCAGCAACGGGAAGGCGGGCAGCAGGAACCGGGCCTTGGAGTGGTAGTAGCCGGCGGCCCCGAGCGTGGTGACCAGCAACAGCCCGCTGTAGAGCAGAAGTTGCCAGGGCTGGCGGTCGAGCAGGCTCAGCACGAAGAACATGATCGCGAGCAGCGCCACCACGGTGACCACGATCAGGGGCAGGGCCACCGGCGTACCCAGCACCTCTCCGGCCCGCTCGATGGTGTAGACGCCGAAGTCGAAGCGGGTGCCCCAGCCCGCCGACTGGATGTGGAACCACCCGTCCGGTCGGCCGGTCCGCACGCCAACCCAGGCCAGGTAGGCCAGCCAGCCGGCGGGGGCGAGCAGCAGGGCGACCCACGGCCGCCAGCCGTCCCGACGCCGGACGATCGCCACCAGCGCGGCCAGCCCGACCACCGGGATCAGCGCCGAGGCGGTCGGCCGGGTCAGGCCGGCGAGGAGGCAGAGCACCCCGGTGGTGAGCCAGCGGCGACGCAGCAGCGCGTACAGCGACCAGGCGGCCAGCGCGGTGAACAGCGTCTCGCTGTAGCTCATCGACTCGACCACGGCGTGCGGCAGCGTGGCCCAGAGCGCGGCCAGCAGGATGCCGGTACGCCGGTCGTGCAGGTACGCGCCGACCGCGTACAGCGCCCAGGCGGCCGCGAGACCGGCCGCCCACGCCACAAGCAGCCCGGCGGCGCGCGGACCGACCGGCAGGACCCGGTCCATGGCGGCGAGGAGACCGGGGTAGAGCGGGAAGAAGGCCATGTTGCTCTGGACCTTCTCGTACCCGTCGTAGCCGTGCTGGGCGATGCCCAGATACCAGGCTCCGTCGGACCGGGTCAGCTCGCGCACCGGTGACATGCCGATCGCGCGGGCCCAGACGTAGACGGTCAGCACCCCGGTCAGCCGGATCGCCGCGTAGGTGAGCAGCGCCGGCAAGGCCTGCCGGGTGGCGGCCCGCAGCCGGGCCCCGGGGCGGGCGGCTGCGGCGTCCGGGCCGGGCGGGGCAGCCGCCGTCGCTCGGCCCGGCTCGTCGGTCGTCACCACGTCCATCCTGCGATCCTGTCCGCGTCCAGCTGGGGTGATCCGACGGGCTCGCCGGTCTGTCGGGCGGCCCGGTGCCGGTCCCGCTGCCGGACCTGTCGCGGCCACGGCCGTCGAACCGCATGCAGGGTAGCAATCGGCGCACCGGGACGCGGAACACCGGCGGCGGACGCGCGGTGCGCCGGATCCGTTGTCGTAGACTCGCTCGGGTCCGCGGTCGCGGTGCTGGCTCGAGACGGAGACGGGCGAGGAATGGGATCTGACGGCACGATCGCAGCGGCGGGCACCCGGGGACGGGTCGTCATGCTGGTGGACAACGGGGTCGTCGGTGACTCCCGGGTGCAGAAGGCAGCCCGCTCGGCGGCCGAGGCAGGCTGGGACGTCATCCTTCTCGGACGCGCGCCGGTCGGGCAGCCGCAGAGTTGGCGGCTCGGGGGCGCGGAGGTCCGCCTCATCCCCATGCCGGATCCGCTGACCCGGCGCCGGCACGAGTTCCGTCGCGCCTGGCTGCGCCGGCCGCTCGCCTACCCGCCCACCGGCATCGCGGCGCACCGTACCCAGGCGATCAAGGCGTGGCGGGCCGACCTCGCCGTCCGCCGGGCGGCGCTGACCGTCGCGGCCCGGGAGTCCGGCGCCGGGCGCCCCGGCGGTCTCGCCTGGAACATGCTGCGGGCCGAGGAGAAGCTCGCCGGCCTGACCCGCAGGTGGGTGGGCTTCCGCAACCGGCAGCTGACCCGGGCCCGCAAGGGCCGCAAGCTGGACGGCCCGTGGGACCGCGCGTACACGCTGTTCTGGCAGAAGCTGCGCGGCGACGGCGCCTGGCGGCGGCTGGAGCCGGGCCTGTGGGACTTCGAGCTCGCGTACGGCCCGGTGGTGGACGAGCTGGAGCCGGACCTGATCCACGCCAACGACTTCCGGATGATCGGGGTCGGCGCGCGCGCCAAGATCCGGGCCGCCGCCCGGGGCCGGCGGATCGCCCTGGTGTGGGACGCCCACGAGTACCTCCCCGGGGTGCAGCCGTGGCGGGACAATGCCCGCTGGCTGCCCGGCAACGTCGCCCACGAGCGGGCGTACGTGCCGTACGCGGACGCCGCGATGACCGTCTCGGGCGGCCTGGCCGACCTGCTGCGACGCGAGCACGGGCTGGCCGAGCGCCCGGCCGTGGTGCTCAACGCCCCCGCGCTGGCGGAGCTGCCGGCCGACCCGGCCGAGCCGGTGCCGGACATCCGCGCGCTGTGCGGGATCGGCCCGGCGACCCCGCTGCTGGTCTACAGCGGCGTGGCGGCGGCCAAGCGCGGCCTGGGGGTGATGGTCGAGGCGCTGCCGCGGCTGCCCGGGGCGCACGTCGCGTTCGTGGTCAACAAGCCGGAGTCCGCATACGTCCAGGGCCTGGTCCGGCGCGCCGGTGAGCTGGGCGTGGCCGAGCGGGTGCACCTGCTGCCGTACGTGCCGCACCACCAGGTGGTGCGGTTCCTCTCCGGCGCGCAGGTCGGCGTCATCCCGATCCAGCACTGGCCGAACCACGAGATCGCCCTGATCACCAAGTTCTTCGAGTATTCACACGCCCGCCTGCCGCTGGTCGTCTCCGATGTGCGGACCATGGCCGAGACTGTCCGGGAGACCGGGCAGGGCGAGGTCTTCACGGCCGAGGACGTGCCGGACTTCGTCCGGGCGGTCACCGCGGTGCTCGCCGACCCGGCGCGCTACCGCGCCGCGTACGACCGGCCCGGGCTGCTGGCCGGCTGGACCTGGGAGGCGCAGGCGGAGGTGCTGGACGGGGTCTACTCCCGGCTGCTGCCCGACGCGCCGGCCCGCCCGGCCGGCGACCGGACCTCCGACGTGACGCCGACCTCAGTGGGGGTGGGGGCATGAGCGAGCGCCAGCCGGACGTGACGGTGATCGTCGCCGTCTACAACACCATGCCCTACCTGACCACCTGCCTGGAATCCCTGGTCGGGCAGACCATCGGGCGGGACCGGCTGGAGGTCGTCGCGGTCGACGACGGCTCCACCGACGGCAGCGGCGCCGAGCTGGACCGGTACGCCGAGCGCTACCCGGGCACGGTCCGGGTGCTGCACCAGCCCAACTCGGGTGGCCCGGCGGCGCCGAGCAACCGCGCCCTGGACGAGGCACGTGGCCGGTACGTCTTCTTCATCGGCTCCGATGATCACCTCGGCTCAGAGGCGCTGGAGCGACTGGTGGACGCCGCCGACCGTTGGGACTCCGACGTGGTGCTCGGCCGCATGGTCGGCACCAACAAGCGCTACGTGCACCAGGCCGTCTACGCCAGCACGGCGGAGCGGGTCGACCTCTTCGACAGCGAGCTGCCCTGGTCGCTGTCGAACACCAAGCTGTTCCGCCGGGATCTGATCGAGCGCCACGGGCTGCGGTTCCGCACCGACATGCCGATGGGCAGCGACCAGCCGTTCACGCTGGAGGCGTGCCTGCGGGCGAAGAAGATCTCCGTGCTCGGCGACTACGAGTACTACTACGCGGTCAAGCGGGACAACGCGCAGAACATCACCTACGCCAGCCGGTTCGAGGAGCGGCTGCGCTGCGCCGAGGAGCTGGTCGGCTTCGTCGCCGCGCTGATCGAGCCGGGCCCGCGGCGCGACGCCGTCCTGCTGCGCCACTTCAGCTGGGAGGTGGCGAAGCTGCTCCGGGCGGAGTTCCTCGACCTCGACACGGACGTCCAACGACAGGTCCACGACCGGATCCGCAAGCTCGCCGAGGCGTACCTCACCGACGGCATCCTGGCCCGGATGGCGCCCGACCTGCGGCTGCGGCTGGCGGTCGCCCGCGACGCCGACCTGGGTCGGTTGCGGGAGCTGATCGGGCAGCAGGCCGACAAGACGTGGCCCGAGGTCAGCATCGAGGGCGAGCGCTGGTACGTCCGCTACGTCGGCTTCCGTGACCCGTCGCTCGGCTACCCTGACGAGTGGTACGACGTGACCGACCAGGCCGCCACGATGCTGGCCCGGTTGACCGCGACCGGGCTGGCCTGGGGGCGGGACGCCGCCGGGGCCCGGGCGCTGGTGGTCACCGCGCAGAGCCGCTGGGCGGAGCTGACCGCCGAGGCGATCCGGGTCAGCGTCGGGGAGCTGACGGGCGTGACGACCGTCGCTCCCGGCGGCCCGGGTACCGTCGTACGGACGGACTTCGCGGTGGACCGGCTGCTCGCGGCCGTCCCCGCGAACGGGGAACGTCGGGCGGTACGGGCCGAGGTGACCGCGGCGGGCGGCACCGGCACGGCGCCGCTGCGGACGGCCCGCCGGGTCTCCGCGCCTCGCCTGCTGGCCCGGCGTGGTGTCCGGTTCCACCTCGTCACGCCCACCACCAACCACAAGGGCCAGGTGATCGTCGCGATCACGCCGGTGACCCCCCGCCGGCTCCTTGCCCGCCTGCGTCGAATCTGGCCCTCTGGAGGAAAGTAGTCACATGGACATCTGCGTCGTCGCGCTCGGAAAGATCGGCCTGCCGCTCGCCGTGCAGTTCGCCTCGAAGGGGCACCGGGTGATCGGTGCCGACGTCTCCGAGCGGGTCGTCCAGCTGGTCAACGACGGGGCCGTGCCGTTCCCGGGCGAGGCCGACCTGGACGTCAAGCTGAAGGAGGCGGTGTCCGCCGGGCTGCTGTCGGCCACCACCGACACGGCCGCCGCGGTCGCCCGGTCCGAGGCGGTCGTCGTGGTCGTGCCGCTCTTCGTGGACGCCGAGGGGGTGCCGGACTTCGGCTGGATGGACGACGCCACCCGGGCCATCGCCCGCGGCCTGAAGCCGGGCACGCTGGTCAGCTACGAGACCACGCTGCCGGTGGGCACCACCCGTAACCGCTGGGCGCCGATGCTGGAGGAGGGCTCCGGGCTCACCGCCGGCACCGACTTCCACCTGGTCTTCAGCCCCGAGCGGGTGCTCACCGGCCGGGTCTTCGCCGACCTGCGCCGCTACCCGAAGCTGGTCGGCGGCATCGACGAGGAGTCCGCCACCCACGGCGTGCGCTTCTACGAGGCGGTGCTGGACTTCGACGAGCGGGCCGACCTCAACCGCCCCAACGGCGTGTGGGACCTGGGCTCGGCCGAGGCGTCCGAGCTGGCCAAGCTCGCCGAGACGACCTACCGGGACGTGAACATCGGCCTGGCGAACCAGTTCGCCCGCTTCGCCGACACCGTCGGCGTCGACGTCACCAAGGTCATCGAGGCCTGCAACACCCAGCCGTACAGCCACATCCACTCCCCGGGCATCGCCGTCGGCGGCCACTGCATCCCGATCTACCCGCGGATGTACCTGTGGAACGACCCGGCCGCCACCGTGGTCCGCTCGGCCCGCGAGGCCAACGCCGCCATGCCGGAGTACGCCGTCGACCTGCTCGCCGCCGCGTACGGCGACCTGGCCGGCGTGGGCGTGCTGGTGCTCGGCGCGTCCTACCGGGGCGGCGTGAAGGAGACCGCCTTCTCCGGCGTCTTCCCGACCGTGGAGGCGCTGCGCAGGCGGGGTGCCGTGCCGTACGTCTCCGACCCGATGTACACCAACGAGGAGCTGGCCGCGCACGGCCTGCCCGGCTACGCCGGGGAGCCGGTCGGCGCCGCCGTCATCCAGGCCGACCACGCCGAGTACCGCACCCTCACCCCGGCCGACCTGCCGGGCGTCACGGTGCTGGTCGACGGCCGCCGGGTCACCGACCCGGCCCGCTGGACCGGCGTCCGCCGGGTCGTCATCGGCGGCTGATCCGTCCGTCCGCCCGTGGGCCCTGGCCGTCCGACGGCCGGGGCCCACTGCGTTGCGCGGGCCGGCCGGCACCCGGCGTGAGCGGCGTCGCTGCCCGTTCACCCGCCCGACACCCCGGCAATACTTGAGTAATCTGCCCCGTTTAAGGTCGCAGCTGCCCGACTTGATCGACATCGGTGAGCAGACAGACAGGGAGCGTGTCGTTGTTCAGCAGAGTACGAGGCCAGCAGGGTGTCGCCGTCGCCGGCGTGGCCCTGCTCGGCTACGGGGTCATGGTCCTGACCGCCGCCCTTGGCCAGGCGATCCCGTACGCGGTCGCCGCACTGGTCGTCATCGCCGGTGAGCTGGCCCTCGCCACCCGGTTCGCCGACACCGACGAACTCGTCGACAAGGCCGGCCTCGGGCCGGTCTGGCGGCGGCTCGTCCGCGACCTGTCGGTCGTTCTGCTGATCGTCACCGCGGTCCGCCCGGCGGCGGGCGCCACCGTCGCGGTCCTGTTGCTGCCGGCCGCGCTCTGGACCGTGGCCGTGGGCACCACCGCCCTCACCCGGATCGTCGAGGGCCGGGCCGCCACCCCGGCGTTCACCCGCAACATCGACCTCGGCGCGCTGCGCCGGGTGCCGGTGCCGCCGGCCTGGGCCCAGCGGCTCGCCGGCCTGCGGCTGCCGCTGCTCAACGTGCTCCTCGTCCCGGCGGCGGTGGCGGGCGCGCTGGTCGACCGGGTCACCCCGGTGGTGGTGACCGGGCTGGTCACCCTGGCCGCCGGGCTGGTCACCGCGGTGGTGCTGACGCTCACCTGGCTGCGCGGGCGCGGCCGGAGTCCCGGGGTGCTGCCCGCGGTGCACGACTGGATGGCCCAGGAGCGGCCCGAGGTGGCGCTCTACTTCGCCGGCCCGGCCAAGGACGTCTACCAGGCCAACATGTGGCTCGCCCCGGTCGAGGCGGCCGGCCACCGGGCGGTGGTGCTGCTCCGCGCCGAGGACGCGTTCCAGGAGCTGGCCGACACCCGGCTGCCGGTGATCTGCGTACCGGCCGGCGTCGACTTCATGAATCTCGACCTCAGTTCGATCCGGGTCGCCCTGTACGCGGCGAACGTCGGCGCCAACATCCACCTGCTGCGCGAGCCGGGCGTGAAGCACGTCTTCGTCGGCCACGGCGACAGCGACAAGCAGGCCAGCGTCAACCCGTACAGCAAGGTGTACGACGAGGTCTGGGTGGCCGGGCCGGCGGGCCGGGAGCGCTACGCCCGGGCCGGGGTGGGAGTGCTGGACCGCGACATCGTGGAGGTCGGCCGCCCGCAGCTCGCCGGGGTGCACACCTTCGGCTCCGGCGCCGCCGACCACGTCTTCACCGTCCTCTACGCCCCCACCTGGGAGGGCTGGCTGGACGACGACCCGTACCACACCTCGCTGGTGCTGATGGGCGAGCGGATCGTGACCGGGCTGCTGGCCGCGGGCGACCTCCGGGTGATCTACAAGCCGCACCCGCTGACCGGCACCCGGTCCCGCAAGGCCCGCGCCGTGCACGAGCGGATCGTGGCCCGGATCCGGGCCGCCGGCGGCCAGGACGACCCGGCCTCGCTGGAGGGCACCGCGCACCTGGTGGTCACCGGCCGCACCCCCGCCCTGTTCGACTGCTTCAACGTCACCGACCTGCTGGTCAGCGACGTGTCGAGCGTGGTCTCCGACTTCGTGCAGAGCGAGCGGCCGTACGTGGTGGCCAACCCGGCCGGCCTGCCCGAGGACGAGTTCCGCCGGTCGTTCCCCACCGCGCGCGCGGCGTACCTGCTCTCCACGGACTGCGGCGAGCTGGCGAAGATCCTCACCGTCACCCGCTCGGCGGACGACCCGATGACCGAGGCACGGCGGGAACTGAAGGAGTACCTGCTCGGGCCGGCCGGGTCGAACCCGATGGACCGGTTCCGCCGGGAGATCGACCGACTCTGCGGCTGAGCGGGCGCGCTACGCCCGACGGGGGCGACGACACACCGCTCGTCGCCCCCGGGCCGGTTCAGCCCCGGTGCGGCGGGGTGTCGACGTCGCGGGAGACGACCTCGCCCTTCTCGTCGACCCAGCCCTTCGGCCGGGCCGGGTTGCCGGCCACCAGCTGGTACGGCTGGACGTCCTTCGTCACCACCGAGCCGGCGGCGATCATCGCGTACTCGCCGACCTCGATGCCGCAGACCAGGGTGGCGTTGGCGCCGATCGAGGCGCCCCGCCGGACCAGGGTCGGGGTGATGGTCCAGTCCGGGTTCTGGGCGCGGGGGCGGAAGTCGTTGGTGAACACCGCGGACGGGCCCACGAAGACCTCGTCCTCGATGGTGACGCCCTGGTAGACCGAGACGTTGTTCTGGATCTTCACGCGGTCGCCGACCGTGACGTTCGCGTCGACGTACACGTTACGGCCGATCACGCAGCCGGCGCCGACCTGCGCGCTCGACCGGATGTGGGCCAGGTGCCAGACCTTGGTGCCGTCGCCGACCTTGGCGCCCTCCTCCACGTCGGCCGTCGGGTGGACGAAGATGGTGTCAGTCATCGGTGTTGCGGCGTGGCAGCCCGGCCGTTCTGGGTCGGGAGGAAACGCCGCTCCTCCTCTCAGGTGTAGGCCCATTGGCTCGAGGCAGCATATCGATCCGCCAGCCGGGCAGTTCCGCCACCGCGTCGTGCCGGTTCCCGCGTACGCCCGCGCCCGTCCGCCGGCAGCGGGCATGCTCGGTTGGAGGTCCCCGGGAGGAATGACATGCCGAGCTACGACGACGAGTGGACCGACGGCCAGCGGGCCGTCTACGACGAGTGCTACCAGGCCGGCGCGGAGTGGGTGGGCGATCCGGACACCCCCGGTGAGGACGTCCAGCAGGTGATCAACCTCGGCCAGGCGGACGACGACACCTTCGGCGACTCGGAGACGGACTTCCCGCCGCTGGTCGACGCCGTCACCCAGGCCACCGGGGAGAACGTGACGAGCGTGCCGGCCAGCCACGCCGACCCGGGCTTCCGGGGCTTCGTCGACGGCGTACGGGACGCCACCGCCGACGAGATCTTCGGTCTCTGACGGAGGCCGGCACTCCCCTCCCGCCGCCACGTCTGCCACCATTCGCAGGGCAGTACGTCGAGCGGAATGGGGGCACGGGTGCGGATCCTCCTGGTCGAGGACGATCATCGGGTGGCCGCCGCCCTGTCGTCCGCGCTGACCCGGCGCGGCTACGAGGTGGAGCACGCCGCCACCGTCGAGGCCGCGCTCTCCGCCGCCCCCTGCGACCTGGTGCTGCTCGACCTGACCCTGCCCGACGGGGACGGCACCGACCTGTGCCGGGAACTGCGCCGGCGCAGCAGCCAACTCGGCATCATCGCGGTGACCGCCCGGGGCGAGGAACGGGACCGGGTGCTCGGCCTGCGGCTGGGCGCCGACGACTACGTGGTCAAGCCGTTCTCGATGGTGGAGCTGCAGGCGCGGATCGAGGCGGTGCTGCGCCGCACGGCGCACACCGCGCCGGAGCGGAACCTGATCGAGGCGGGCCTGGTCCGCATCGACGTGGGCGGCCGGACGGTCAGCGTGGCCGGCCGCCCGGTGGCGCTGACCCGCAAGGAGTTCGACATCCTGCTCTCCCTGGCCCGGCAGCGCGGCGTGGTGGTGCCCCGGGACCGGATCCTGCTGGACGTCTGGGGCACCACCTGGGCCGACCGGCACACAGTGGAGGTGCACGTCGGTTCGCTGCGCGGCAAGCTCGGCGACCCGACGCTGGTGGAGACCGTACGCGGGGTCGGCTACCGGCTCCGCGGCGAGTGAGGAGGCCGGAGTGCGCCGCCGGCTGGTGATCAGCTATCTGCTGCTGATGGTCCTGGTGCTGCTGGCCCTGGAGACGCCCCTGGCGGCCACGCTGGCCACCCGGGAGGCCGATCGGATCCGCGCCGACCGACTGGCCGACGCCACCCGGTTCGCCTCGCTCGCCAAGCCCGCCCTGCGCGGGGGCGGGGCCGGTCCGATCAACGGGGAGCTGGCCGCCTACGACGACCTGTACGGCGTCGGCGCGGCCGTGGTCGACCGGGACCGGCGCATCGTGGTCTCCTCGGTCAGTTGGGAGCCCGGAGCGGGCACCGCCATCGCGCTGGACATCGCGCTGTCCGGGCAGCAGTTCAGCGGCCCGGAGTCGGTGTGGCCGTGGATGGACGGGCCGGTCGTGGTGGCGGTCCCGATCAACGACGGCGGAGAGGTGCTCGGGGCGGTGGTCACCGCCACCCCGGCGGACAAGGTGCGGCGGACGGTCACCGCCTGGTGGCTGCTGCTCGCGGCGATCGGCCTGCTCGCGGTGCTGGCCTGCGTCTCCACCGCGTTCGGGCTGGCCGGCTGGGTGCTGCGCCCGGTGACCGAGCTGGACGCGGTGACCCATGAGATCGCCGAGGGCGATCGCACCGCCCGGGTACGCCCCCGGCTCGGCCCGCCGGAGCTGCGCCGGCTCGCCGCCAGCTTCAACAACATGGCCGACGTGGTCTCCGACGTGATGGACCGGCAGCGGGCGTTCGTGGCGCACGCCAGCCACCAGCTGCGCAACCCGCTGACCGCGTTGCGGCTGCGGGTGGAGGAGCTGGGGCCGAGCCTGACCGACCCCGACGGCCGCGCCGAGCATCGGCTCGCGCTGGAGGAGACCGACCGGCTGACCACGTTGCTCGACGCCCTGCTCACCCTGGCCCGCGCGGAACGCACGGAGAACCAGCGGGTCATCGTGGACGCTGCCGAGACGGCTGCCTCCCGGGTGGCCGCCTGGCAGCCGCTGGCCCGGCACCGGTCGGTCACCCTGCGGCTGGACACCGCCGAGGCACCCGCGTACGCCCGGACCGTGCCGACCGCCATCGACCAGACGCTCGACGCGCTGATCGACAACGCGGTCAAGTTCAGCGGTGCCGGGGGAGAGGTGACGGTGACCGTACGGGCGGCCGACGGCGGGATCGTGCTGCAGGTGCGGGACACCGGCCCCGGCATGACCTCCAGCCAACTCGACCAGGCCACCGAGCGGTTCTGGCGAGCGCCGGACGTGCAGAACGTCGACGGCGCCGGGCTGGGCCTGACCATCGTCGCGGTGCTGGTCGACGCCTCCGATGGCCGGCTGACGATGCGCCAGGGCGAGCCGCGCGGCCTGGTCGCGGAGGTCTGGTTCCCGGCGCCGGAGGACCTGGCCGTCGAGCCGGCGGCCAGGGAGCCGGGCACCGTCGAGGCGGGCCGGGCCTGAGCCGGGCTCCGGCGCCCGACGGCGAGGCCGGCGCACCGACCGCGGTCACGGCCACCGGCCGGGCGCAGCCGGGGCGGGTCAGGGCTTCGTCGACCGGTACCAGTCGGCCGCACCGGGATGCAGCGGCAGCGGGGTGGTGGCGATCGCCGAGCGGGGACTCATCCGGCCGGCCGCCGGATGCGCCGCCGCCAACTCCTCCCGGCGTTCCATCAGCAGCCGGGTGATGTCCCGGACCAGCGCCTCCGGCAGGTCCGCGCGAACGATCAGGTAGTTGGGGTTGGCCACCGTGCTGACCGGGTCCACCCCGTACACCGAGCGGGGGACGTCCCGGGTCACGTAGACCTGCCCGTATCCGCGGCGCAACGGCTCGGTCCAGTCACCCAGGTCGATCAATCGGATGGCTGTGCTCTCGGCGAGCTGCGCCACGCCCCGTACCGGCAGCCCGCCGGAGAAGAAGAAGGCGTCGATGCGGCCGGCGCGCAGCGCCGCCACCGAGTCGTCCAGGCTGAGGTGCTCCTTGCGCACCCGGTCACCGCCCAGCTGGGCCACCTCCAGCAGTCGGGTCGCCGTGATCTCGGTGCCGGAGCCGTCGGCGCCCACCGACACCCGCCGTCCGCGCAGGTCGGTCAGCGTCCGCACCGGGCCACCGGCGGTGGTCACCAGGTGCAGCAGGTCGTCGTAGACGCGGGCCACGGCGAGCACGGCGGGGTGTTCCGCCGAATGCGGCGGCAGCACGTCGGCCTGGGTGAAGCCCAGTTCCGCCTGGTGGGAGCCGACCAGCCGGACGTTCTGCGCGGAGGCGGCGGTGACCACCACGCTGGCCCGCACCCCGGGCAGCTCGCGGTTGAGGATGGTGGCCAGCGACTGGCCGAAGGCGTGGTAGACAGCGGTCGGGCTGCCCGTGGCGATCCGGATCCGCACCGGCTCGGTCGGTTCGTCCCGGCAGGCGGCGAGCACGGCGAGGGCCGACACCAGCAGCGTCACCAGGGCCAGCGGCCCAGCGGCCCGGCAGCGGCCACGCGTAGTCCAGTGTCGGCTCACGGGCTGCACTCTGCGACGCGCACCGCCCATGACGCAAGCCCGGCTGGTCAGCCGCCCGGAGGATACGGCTCAGCCGGCCCCGGCCGGGCGGCTCAGCCGGCTGCCGCGGCCGTTCGCCCCAGGCTGCCCGGCCGGCCGGCGCGGCTCAGCAGGCGACCGCCGGTGCGACGGCGGCGCTGTCCACGATCCGCATCCGGTGCGGGCCGTTGGCGACGCTCACCAGAAAACAGCCGGCACCGGGCCGGAGCGTCGCCGGGACCTCCAGCAGCGCCGCGCCCCGGACCAGCACCGCGGCCAGGTCCCGGTCGGCCAGCCGGACGCCGAGGCAGTGCCGGCGGACGTGCCGCCCGCCGGCCAGCAGCGCCGCGCGCCAGGCGGACGCCGCCAGCCGGGACCGCCAGATCTGTCGTGCGCGGGAGGCGCCGGGGACCGGGCCGCCGAGCAGCTCCCGGCGACCCTGCCGCCAGCCGGTCTCCAGCAGGGCCGCGTACGCCGACCGGTTCTCCCGAGGCACCCAGAGCCGGTGCAGCTCGTAGCGGCGGCGCAGGCCGCCGGTGGCCAGCTCGTGCTCCACCGGCACGTCGAGCCGGCCGAGCAGCTGTCGCATCCGGTGCGCCGCGTGCTCGCGGTTGAACTCGGCGACTCCGCCCCGGTACGTCTCGTCGGCGAGCCGGCGGGTGCCGGTGGCCGGGGGCGGGGTGCACCGCAGCAGGCAGGCGACCTCGAACGCGTCGGCCAGGGTGGGCCAGTCCAGTGGTGTGGGGGCCGGCGACGACGGGCGGGGCCGGTCGAGCAGTGTGGTGGACTCGGGGGCCATCGAGGGACTCCTTGTCGGCGTCGGGGTTCCCCTACCGTGACCCGCCACCGGCACCGGCGGAACCGCTGCGCCCGAGCCTTGAGGAAAAATTGCGGCTACAGCTCGGTCACCACGACGTCGAGCTGGCGTGGCCGCCCGGTTACCGGCGGCTGCTCCTCGACCGTGTACTTGAGGTCCCGCAGCGCCCCGACCAGCGCGTCGGCGCTGCGTGGCCGGACGCCGGCGGTCAACAGGTCGCGGACCAGCCGCCCCTTGGTGGCCTTGTTGAAGTGGCTCACCACGGACCGGGTCGGCACCCCGTCCACGTCGCGCTCGTGCAGCACCCGGACCGTCACGGTCCGCTCCGCGACCTCCCCGCGCGGGGCCCAGGTGGCCGCGTACGCGCCGGAGCGCAGGTCCAGCACCGGCCCGCCGCCGGCGGCCGTGGCCATCGCCGGGGCCAACGCCCGGCGCCAGTACGCCGACAGCGCGCCGATGCCCGGCAGCCGCGCCCCGACCGGACAGCGGTAGGGCGGGATCCGGTCGGTGAGGCGTACCGCGCCCCACAGACCGGAGCTGACCAGCACCGACCGGCGGGCCAGCCGGCCCGCCGCCGGCGGCAGCGAGGCCAGGTCGAGCGCCTCGTAGAGCACCCCGGTGTAGATCCGCCCGGCGGGCGCGGTGCCCGCCTCGCGCAGCCGGGCGTTGCGGCGCACCTCGCCGCGCTGCCCCTCACTCAGGCCCAGTGCGGCCCGGGCCGCCGCCTCGTCCGGCCCGGCGCAGAGCGCGACCAGGGCGCCCAGCACCTCCTCGCGGGCCGGGGTCAGCTCCGGCAGGGAGAGCCGGGTCAGGTCCAACCGGCGGCCGGTACCGGCCTCGGCCTTCCCCTCGGACGGAGGCAACAGGATGAGCACCGGCCCAGGGTACGACCCGGGATCAGCGCCACGGCCGCAGGGCGATCGGCGGGTGGTAGACGCGGTGGTCGCCGACCTCGGCGACCACGGCCGCGTCGGCCCGGCCGCCGAGCAGCAGGCGCAACGTCCGTTCCGCGGGCGACCCGACCCGCAGCACGTACCCGGGCCGCTCCGCCCGTCCCACCCGCTTCCAGTACGCCGGGTAGCGGTTCTGCCCCGGCGTCAGGTTGCCGTCGAGCACCCCGCAGACCACCGACTCGCCGCTGTTGAAGATCAGCCGGTTGCAGGTCCAGTAGTCGCCGTACACCTCGTGCAGGCCGGCCCGGCGGACCGTGTCGGCCAGCTCCCGCGCCCCCCGCTCCTCGGCCCGAATCGACGGCGCGTCGACGACGAACGCCCCGGTGGCCGCCACCGTCGTCGCGGTCAGCGCGGCCAGCAGGACGCCCGCCGCCGCGCCCCCGACCCGGGCCGCCACGCCCGTGGTGCGCCGCCAGACGTGCGCGGCGGCCAGCCAGAGCGGCCAGAGCACCGCCGGTAGCGAGATCTGCAGCACCGACAGGTAGCGGGCGTTGCCCAGCGGGTCGGTCGCGGAGAGCGCGCTGCGCACGTACCCGAGCAGGGTCAGCGCGGCCCCGACGACCAGGGTGAGCTGCGCGACCGCCCGGACCCGCGCGGGGGCCTCCGTCGCCCGCCGGTACGCGACCAGGCCGAGCACGGCGGCGGCCACCAGCAGCGCCAGGTAGGCCGGACCGAACCAGGTCAGCCACCGCGGGCAGCCGCTCGACGGGCACAGGCCGCCGGCCAGCGGCACCCCCTCCAGCAGCCCGCCGTGTACCCGTTCCGACCAGGTGGGCGGGGCGCCCGGCCGGGTGCTGATCTTCTGGAACACCGACAGCGAGTCCTGCCCGGGCGGGGCTCCGAGGTTGTCCTTGATCATCGGGGCGACGCCGACCAGGAACCCGGCCACCAGCAGCAGCCCCGGCCAGCCGACCAGGTTCCGGGGCGCCGCCCAGACCAGCAGCATTCCGGCCACCGCCAGGTAGGGCACGATCAGCCAGTCCGACCACAGGGCCAGCCCGGCGAGCAGCCCGAACCCGCCGGTGGCGAGCCAGCGGTGCCGCACCCGCCGTTCGCCGAGGGCCACCGCGATCAGCAGCATCGCCACCACCGCCGGCTTCACCTCCGGTCGCCCGCCCACCACGGTGAGCTGGTCCCGGACCACCCGCTCCGAGCCGAGCGCCAGCAGCCCGACCACGAAGACGGCCAGCCAGGGGGAGAAGAGCCGGTGGGTCAGCCGGTAGGCCAACCACAGGAAGACCGCGTAGAGCGCGAGCAGCGGCAGCCGCAGCACCGGCCAGCTCGGCCCGGCCCACCCGACCAGTGGGGCCGCCAGGTACGACTCCAGCATGCCCATGTAGCGCTGGCCGTAGAGGAAGACCGGCCGCTCGTGGTGGTGGGCGATGTGCAGGGCGGCGAGGCCGAAGGTGGCCTCGTCGCTGTTCGAGCCGGGCAGCGTGAACAGCGTCAGGACCAGCCGGTAACCGACCCCGGCCAGCCCGAGCAGCAGCGCGACCAGCGCCGGGCGGTCGAGCGTCGGACGCCACCGCCCCGGTCTCCGTACTGGTGCCGCCACGGCCAACGCCCCCGTCGTCGCCTGCGACCGCAGTCTGTCACGAGGCCGGGCCGCCTCGGGCCGGATCCGCGAGGTCGACTCGCATGGTCCCGCGCGACCGGGTGTGGCAGGGTGACAGCGTGCCAGCCACACCCGCCGGAGAGCTCGCCGTTCCGCGGCTGCACCGCGCCGCCCGGATCGAGGACGCCGTGCACCGGCTGGTGGAACGCCGGCTGCGCCGCACCGGATGGAAGATCAACATCGTCGCGTACGCCGGCTACGGCGCCCCGGGCTGGGCGCGGGTGCTCTGTCGGGTGCTGCTCGGCCGGCCGGACGTCCGGCAGCGGGCCCGGCCGGAGAAGGTCCGCGGCTGGCGCAGCTTCGCCACCCTGCCCGCGAAGTACGCCAAGGTGACCATCGAGGCCGGCGACGTACGCCAGGAGGCGACCGCCGACCGCAGCGGTTTCGTCGACACCGTCGTCGAGGCTGACTTCACCCCCGGCTGGGGCTGCGTACGCCTCAGCGTGCCCGACGCCGAACCGGTCGAGGCCCTGGTCCGCGTCCTCGACCCGGACGTCCGGTTCGGCATCCTCTCCGACATCGACGACACGGTGATGGTCACCGCGCTGCCCCGGCCGTTGCTCGCCGCCTGGAACACCTTCGTCCTCGACGAGCACGCCCGGGCCGCGGTGCCCGGCATGGCGGTGCTGTACGAGCGGCTGGTCACCGCCCACCCCGGCGCTCCCGTGTTCTACCTGTCGACCGGCGCCTGGAACGTCGCGCCGACGCTCACCCGGTTCCTGTCCCGGCACCTCTACCCGGCGGGGCCGCTGCTGCTCACCGACTGGGGTCCGACGGCCGACCGGTGGTTCCGCAGCGGCAAGGAGCACAAGCGGGCCACCCTGGCCCGGCTGGCCCGGGAGTTCCCGGACGTGCGGTGGCTGCTGATCGGCGACGACGGGCAGCACGACCAGGAGATCTACCGCGAGTTCGCCGCCGCGCACCCGGACAACGTGGCCGGGGTGGCGATCCGCCGGCTGTCGCCCACCCAGTCGGTGCTCGCCGGCAGCCTGCCCGCCCCGCCCGGCCGCCCGTCCGCCGGCCCGGTCGGGCAGAAGTGGCTCTCCGCGCCGGACGGCGCCGGGCTCTGGAAGCTGCTGCGGGACGCGGGCCTGGTCTGACCGGCGACCGACGCTCAACGGCGCGGCTGTTCGTAGGTGCGGGCAAGCCGGTCCTGAAGGTCAGCGTGGCGGAATTGATACACGGCTCCCACCTGGCGCAGCAGTCCGAGACGGTGGCTGTCCTCCATGAACGCCATGAGCCGCCATGGCATCCTCCCGGTCGCGAACAGATGCGTCTTGGCGATGAGATACATGATGCTGGCCTGTCGGGAGGCGGCCGCGACCGTCAGTCCGATCGCCAGCCCGAACGAGGCGCCGTACGCCACCCCGAACGGGACGCCGAACGTGACGCCGACGCCTGCCACGATCGTGCCGAGAACGAGTCCGGCCGAGGTGAGGTCCCCGCGCAGGGTAAAGGCCGGGGACGAGCGGTGGGGGAAGTTCAACGGTCGCCGCGCCCACTCCCGCAGGCCGAAAGCGATGCCAAACGACAGACCCACCGCGAGCGCGCCGGCGACGCCGGTTCGCATCCCCACCCCGAACTCGATTCCGACGGCGAACGCCAGACCGATGGCGGATCCGACCACGAGACCCGCAACGCTACCGGCCACGGTGCCGATCGCCAGATACTTGACCAGAATCCGCACCCGTCCGCGCAACCGCAGATTGGCATAGGCGGACGCCTCGGCTCTCAGCCCGGCGATCAGGCCCACGGTGCCGCCGGCGAGCAGTGCGACGGTGAGCCCGAGGGCGAGAGCGACGGCAGCTCGGAGGGCCATCCCGACGGCTGCGCCGGCTGCGATGCCGGCGGCCAGTCCGACCGACAGACAGAGCGCGAAATGCGGGACGATGTGTTGTGCTCGTCGCAACCATCTCAAGTTCGCGTAGCTCGGGTCTTCCACGCTCGGCGTGATCGTGAGTCCGGCGGCGAGTCCGCTGCTCATCCCGACGGTCAGGCCAACGACGAGCCCGACCTCGAGTCCGAAGGCGGGAGCACTCGCCAGCCCGACAGTGAGCCCGCCCAGTAGCCCGCCGAGCAGGCCGGAGACGATTCTCCGCTGGCGACGGAAGATCGCGTAGTGCAGCCACCACCACGAAAGGTCCCGGACGTTCCGCTCGTCGAGCTGCACGGCAAGGTAGGCCAACCACTCCCGGGCCTTCCGCCAGCCCCACCTCCGTCGCGGCCGGAAGAGATTGTCGACGTGCTCGCCGTTCGCCTCGGCGGGCCGTCGCGCGGCAAAGGTGGCTTCCACCAGGTTGTCAATGAGGTGATGAGTGATGGACAGTGGCGTGGGAAACCGGGCCGGGTCCGCCAGGGGGGTCGGGTCCTGCCGGGTGCCCACGTACACGGACCGCAGCAGCCACAGGGTCAGCGGAGTCGACAGGGCAGTGGCGAGCGGCCCGGTGGGCTCCGAGTGCAAGCGGCTCATGAAGGTCCGCCAGCGGTCGGCGTTGGCCGTGGCGGGGCTGAGGCAGGCGTTCAGGTATTGCCGGACATAGGCGGCGGCGAGTGGACTGGGACTGATCACGGCTGCGCCGCTGAGCACCTCGTTCCGGCTCTCGATGGCCGCCCGATACTCGTTCGTCCGGCAGGTGAGGATGAGCCCGTCCGCGTCGGACATCTGCGCGTTGAGTGCGCCCAACACCCGCGGGCGAACAGCTTCCGGCAGTTCATCCATCCCGTCCAGCACGGGAAGGATTCGCCTGCTCCGCACGAGGCTCGCGGGAGCGTTTCCGCCGTAGCCGGGAATCCGGAGCATCGGATAGTCCTGCGCCAGCTTGCGGCTGAGCCACACGTGGAAGGCCTCGGCTCGGGGATCCCAACTGGACAGGGAGAACAACACCGGCACCGGCTCGCCGGACCGGCGGGTCGCCAGTAACTGACGCAGTAGAAGCACGGCGAGGGTGGTCTTGCCGGTTCCCCCGCCGCCGATTATCACCAGTCTGCGGCGGCGCAACTTCCGGAAGTTCTCGGCGATCGTCGCGATGTCATCGGTACGGCCGACGAAGCGGAATTCGGCGGCGGTCACGTGGGAGGGATGGTCCATCAGGTCCGGGTCGGCCGGTCGCCACGCCACCGCCAGCGGCATGGGCCGGTCCAACTGCCGGACGGCCGCCTCGTCCCGCCATTGGGCGAGCACGACGTCGGCCAGCTTCTGTTGTGCCTCATCGAGTTGGGTGGGGGTGGAGGTGGCTGGTGACAGCGTGCTGCGCGCCCAGTCGACCACCGGGCGAACGGCAACCAGAAGCGCCACCACCCCGCCGACGATGGCAACGACCCAGCTCTCCTCCTCCAGTCCCTTCCGAATCCGCCACAGCAGCAGGGAGCCTGCTGTCAGCCCCACGCCCGCCGCCGCGGTGACCAGCCATCTGACCCGACGACCCAACGTTGCCCTCAGTTTTCCCTCCACCTGTGGTGGGCCCAATTGTCCACCCAGGCCTGCTTCTGGGGCAGCCCCTGATGCCGGCGCCGGTCCGACCAGACTGAGGGTCAGTCGCGGCGGAGCCAGAGGACGCCGAGCGGCGGCACCCGCAGCGCCGCCGACGCTGGCATGCCGTGCCAGGGCACGCTCTCGGCGTGCACCGTGCCCAGGTTGCCGACGCCCGACCCGCCGTAGTGGTGGGCGTCGGTGTTGACCACCTCGCTCCAGGCGCCGCCGGCCGGCAGGCCGATCCGGTAGCCCTCCAGCGGTACGGCGGAGAAGTTGGCGACGCAGACCATGGTCTGGCCGTCGGGGGCGATCCGGACGAACGACACCGTGTTGTTGGCGGCGTCGTCCCCGACGATCCAGCGGAAGCCGGCCGGCTCGGTGTCCTGCGACCACAGCGCCGGGGTGGCCCGGTAGACGCGGTTCAGGTCGCCGACGAGGCGTTGCACGCCGGCCCGGGCCGGGTCGTGCAGCAGGTACCAGTCCAGGCCGCGCTCCTCGCTCCACTCCCGCTCGTCGGCCAGCTCGCAGCCCATGAAGAGCAGTTGCTTGCCGGGGTGCGCCCACATGTACGCCAACAGCGCCCGCACGTTGGCCAGCCGCTGCCAGGTGTCGCCGGGCATCTTGCCCGCGAGGGAGCCCTTGCCGTGCACCACCTCGTCGTGGCTGATCGGCAGCACGTAGTTCTCGCTCCAGGCGTACGCCAGGGAGAAGGTGAGCTGATGGTGGTGGTGCTGCCGGTAGATCGGGTCCTTCGAGGCGTAGAGCAGGGTGTCGTGCATCCAGCCCATGTTCCACTTGAAGCCGAAGCCGAGCCCGCCCTCACCGGTGGGCCGGGTGACACCGGGCCAGGCGGTGGACTCCTCGGCGACCATCACCACCCCGGCGTGGTGCCGGTAGACGGTGGCGTTGACCTCCTGGAGGAGCGCGATGGCCTCGAGATTCTCCCGGCCGCCGTGGACGTTGGGCACCCACTGCCCCTCCTGCCGGGAGTAGTCCAGGTAGAGCATCGAGGCGACCGCGTCCACGCGCAGCCCGTCGACGTGGAACTCGGCCAGCCAGTAGAGCGCGTTGGCGACCAGGAAGTTGCGCACCTCGCGGCGGCCGAAGTCGAAGACGTACGTGCCCCAATCGGGGTGCTCGCCGCGACGCGGGTCGGGGTGCTCGTACAGCGGGGTGCCGTCGAAGCGGCCGAGCGCCCAGTCGTCCTTCGGGAAGTGCGCGGGCACCCAGTCGAGGATCACCCCGATGCCGGCCTGGTGCAGCCGGTCGACCAGGTGCCGGAACTCGTCCGGGTCGCCGAACCGGGCGGTGGGCGCGTAGTAGCCGGTGACCTGGTAGCCCCAGGAGCCGCCGAACGGGTGCTCCATCACAGGCAGGAACTCCACGTGGGTGAAACCCAGCTCGGTCACGTACGCGGTGAGCTGCTCGGCCAGTTCCCGATAGCCGAGGCCGGGCCGCCACGAGCCGAGGTGCACCTCGTACACGCTCATCGGCTCCTGGTGCGGCCGCCGCCGCGCCCGCCGCGCCAGCCAGGCCGCGTCGTCCCACTCGTACGTCGAGCGGTGCACCACCGAGGCGGTGGCCGGGGGAACCTCGGTGCGCGCCGCCATCGGGTCGGCCTTGTCCCGCCAGTGTCCGTCGGCGCCGAGGATCCGGTACTTGTAGCGGGCGCCGACCGGCGCGCCCGGCACGAAGATCTCCCACACGCCGCTGGCGCCGAGCGAGCGCATCGGCCAGCCGTCGTCCGGCCCCCACCCGGTGAAGTCGCCGACCACCCGCACCCCGCGGGCGTTGGGCGCCCACACCGCGAACGCCACCCCCTGGTCGAGGACCCGGGCGCCGAGCGCCTCCCAGAGCCGCTCGTGCCGCCCCTCGCCGATCAGGTGCAGGTCCAGTTCGCCCAGGGTCGGCGGATAGCGGTACGGGTCGTCGTGCACCGCGCCGTCGACCTCGACCCGGTAGTCGAGCACCTCGCCGGGGAGCACCGCCTCGAAGACGCCGACGTCGTGCACCCGCTTCATCGGTCGCCGCTCGCCGCCGACGAGCACGGCCACGTCGGCCGCGCCGCGGCGCATGGTCCGGATGGTGGTGCGCCCGTCGGCGGGATGCGCGCCGAGAATGGCGTGCGGGTCGTACGCCTCGCCGGAGATCAGCTGCTCCATCGTTCCTCGTCTTCCACGGCGGGTGCGGTCGGGGCGGTGCCGCCGGAGAGGTCGGCGGGTACGGCGGCGACGGTCAGCTCCGCCGGCCCCACGGTCGCCGGCTCGGGTACGGCCGGTGCGGCGGGCCGCCGCACGGTGAACACGTGCGCCGGTTGCAGGTACGGGTCGAGCCGGACGGTGTTGCGCTGCCCCCAGTCGTAGCTGACCCCGCTCAGCTCGTCGTGCACGGTGAACCGGTCGTGCCAGTCGAGGCCGAGCGCCGGCATGTCCAGCGTGGTGTTGCCCCACTGGACCTCACGGGAGTCGAACGAGCAGACCACGAGCACCGTGTTGCCGGTGTCCGGGTCGTGCTTGGACCAGCAGAGCAACGCCGGGTTGTCGATCTCGTGGAAGCGCAGGTTGCGCAGCCGGTGCAGGGCCGGGTTGTCGCGGCGTACCCGGTTGAGGGTGGTGATGAACGGGGCGAGCGAGCGACCGTGCGCCTCGGCGCCGGCCCAGTCCCGGGGGCGCAGCTCGTACTTCTCGTTGTCCAGGTATTCCTCGGCGCCGGGGCGGGCCACGTGCTCGAACAGCTCGTAGCCGGCGTAGATGCCCCAGGAGGGGGAGAGCAGCGCGGCCAGCACCGCCCGGATCCTGAACATCGGCGGGCCGCCGTGCTGGAGCGACTCGTGCAGGATGTCGGGCGTGTTGGGCCAGAAGTTGGGCCGCATGTAGTCGGCCGCCGCGACCAGCTCCTCGCAGTACGCCCGCAGCTCCGCCGCCGTCGTGCGCCAGGTGAAGTAGGTGTACGACTGGGTGAAGCCGATCTTGCCCAGGCCGTGCATGATCGCCGGCCGGGTGAACGCCTCGGCGAGGAAGAGCACGTCCGGCTCGACCCGCTTGACCGCCGCGATCAGCCAGTGCCAGAAGTCGAACGGCTTGGTGTGCGGGTTGTCGACCCGGAAGATGCGGATGCCCTCGCCGACCCAGTGCAGCACCACCCGCAGGATCTCCGCCCGGATGCCCTCCGGGTCGTTGTCGAAGTTCAGCGGGTAGATGTCCTGGTACTTCTTCGGCGGGTTCTCCGCGTACGCGATGCTGCCGTCGGCCCGGGTGGTGAACCATTCCGGGTGCTCGGTCACCCACGGGTGGTCCGGGGCGCACTGCAACGCCAGGTCCATCGCCACCTCCAGGCCCTGCCCGGCGGCGGCGGCGATGAAGTCGCGGAAGTCCGCCGGCGTACCCAGGTCGGGGTGGAGGGCGTCGTGGCCGCCCTCGGCGGCGCCGATCGCCCACGGTGAGCCGACGTCGTCCGGCCCGGCGGTGAGCGAGTTGTTGCGGCCCTTGCGGTTGATCCGGCCGATCGGGTGGATCGGCGGCAGGTACAGCACGTCGAAGCCCATCGCCGCCACGCCCGGCAGGCGTGCCGTCGCGGTCCGGAAGGTGCCCGACCGGGCCGGCGCGTCCACGGTGGCGGGGATCGCCCCCTCCGAGCGGGGGAAGAACTCGTACCAGGCGGAGAAGAGCGCCCGTGGGCGGTCCACCCAGAGCCGGTACTCGTCGCCGGTGGTGACCAGCTCCCGGACCGGATGGTCCCAGAGCAGCGGGGCCAGGTCGAGGGCCGGACCGACCCGCCGGGGCAGTTCGCGGTCGTCGTCGCGCAGCGCGACCGCCGCCTCCCGGACCCGCGTCCGGTCGGCCGCCGAGACCAGTTCCAGGGCCGCCTCCAACACCCGGGCGCCCTCGGCCAGGTCGTTGGCCAGCTCGGCCGGGCCCTGGCCGGCGGCGAGCTTCTTGGTCACCGCGTTCTGCCAGGTCAGGTACGGGTCCTGGAACGCCTCCACGGCGAACCGCCACTCGCCCACCGCGTCCGGGCGGACGGTGGCGTGCCAGCGGTCCTGGCCGGGCTCGCCGGGCCGCATCCGGGTGAACGGGCGGGCCACGCCGTCCGGGCCGAGCCAGACCAGGTTGCAGCCGAGCGCGTCGTGCCCCTCGCGGTACGCGCGGGCCGAGACGGGCACCAGCTCGCCCACCACCGCCTTGGCCGGGTAGCGACCGCAGGAGACGACGGGGGAGACGTCTTCGATCGGGAACCTTCCGGTCACCGGTTCAACCTACTGCGCGAGATCGCTTCGCGCTCGGCTCGAGGCGTGATCCACGCGTCGGCCCCCCTGACGCTTGGTGGCACGTATCATTCGTAATACGTGTCAGAAGGAGGCGGGATGAAGCTGAACAGCAAGGGTCAGGTGACCATCCCCGCCGCCCTGCGCGCCCGACACGGGCTGCACGAGGGCGACGAGGTCGACGTCGTCGAGGAGGGCGGCGCGTTGCGGATCGTTCGGGTGAGCGGCGCGGAGACCCGGGGCCAACGCCTGGTCCGGCACATGCGCGGGCGGGGTGGGGCCCGGCAGGCCGAGGGGATGTCCACGGACGAGCTGATGGACCTGCTCCGTGGCGAGTGAGTGGGTCCGGGCCGTCGCCGCCCGATCGGGTGACGCCGCCACCACCTTGGTCGACACCAACGTTTTGCTGGACATCTTCACCGAGGACCCGCGCTGGGCGGAGTGGTCAGCCGAGGCCCTGGCCGCCGCCCGGGACGCCGGTGCCCTGGTCATCAACCCGATCGTGTACGCCGAGGTGTCGGTACGCTTCGCCGCCATCGAGGAACTCGACGAGGCGCTGCCCGCCGCGGATTTCCTGCGCGAGGAGTTGCCGTATCCGGCGGGCTTCCTCGCCGGCAAGGCGTACGCGAGGTACCGCATGCAGGGCGGCACCAAGCGTTCGCCGATCGCCGATTTCTACATCGGAGCCCACGCCGCGGTGTGCGGGTACCGCCTGTTGACCCGGGACGGCGCCCGGTACCGCATGTACTTTCCGAAGCTGGCGCTGATCTCGCCCGACACCTGACCCCCGGGCGTCAGCCGGCGGCGCCCACCGAGCGGTACACCTCCAGCGTCCGCTGGGCGATGGCGTCCCAGGAGAAGTGCTCCACCGCCCGGCGCCGCCCGGCCCGGCCGAACTCGGCGGTGCGCGCCGGGTCGGCCAGCAGCTCGTTGAGCCGGGCCGCCAGGTCGGCCACGAACCGCTCCGGGTGCAGCGGCCGGCCGGTGCCGTCGGTGGCCTGCTCGATCGGCACCAGCAGTCCGGTCTCGCCGTCGGCGACCACCTCGGGTATCCCGCCGGTGGCGGTCGCCACCACGGCCGTCTCGCAGGCCATCGCCTCCAGGTTGACGATGCCCATCGGCTCGTACACGGACGGGCAGGCGAAGATCGTGGCGTGGGTGAGCACCTGGATCACCTCGTGCTTGGGCAGCATCGCCGCGACCCAGACCACGCCCGAGCGGTTGACCCGCAGCTCCGCGACGAGCCCCTCCACCTCGGCGGCGATGTCCGGGGTGTCGGGGGCGCCGGCGAGCAGCACCAGCTGGGTGTCGGCGGGCAGCTCCCGGGCCGCCCGCAGCAGGTACGGCAGGCCCTTCTGCCGGGTGATCCGGCCGACGTACACCACGCTCGGGCGGGCCGGGTCGATGCCGAGCCGGTCCACCACGTCGGTGTCGTGGTCCGGCGCGTACTGGGCGGTGTCGATGCCGTTGTGGACCACCCGCACCCGGTCCGGGTCCACCGCCGGGTACGCGGCCAGCACGTCCCGCCGCATCCCCGCGCTGACCGCGATCACCGCGTCGGCGGCCTCGTACGCCGTCCGCTCGCACCAGGAGGAGAGCGCGTACCCGCCGCCGAGCTGCTCGGCCTTCCACGGGCGCAGCGGCTCCAGGCTGTGCGCGGTGACCACGTGCGGCACCCCGTGCAGCAGCTTCGCGGTGTGCCCGGCCAGGTTGGCGTACCAGGTGTGGCTGTGCACCACGTCGGTGCCGGCGCAGCCGGCCGCCATCGCCAGGTCGACGCCCATGGTCCGCAGCGCCGGGTTCGCGCCGGCGAGTTCGGCTGGCTCGGCGTACGCGGTGACCCCCGGCTCGTCGCGCGGCGCGCCGAAGCAGTGCACCCGCACGTCGGCGAGGCGGCGCAGCTCGCGCGCCAGGTACTCGACGTGCACCCCGGCCCCGCCGTACACCTCCGGTGGGTACTCCCGGGTGAGCAGGTCGACGCGCAGGCGTGCGAAGTCGCTCATGCTCGGCACCCTACAGCGTGTCTCAATAGTCGGTTGGATCATGAGACACCGCCCTTCTCGGGCGTCCCTGCCGTCACGGTGTTCGTGGCGGTGGGGTTCCTCCGTCATCGGGCTGGTTTCACCGGCGCGTGGGCGCTGGCCAGAGCCGTCCCCTCGGGAGGCGTTGGTGACCGGGCCTCGTGCTTCGGGGTCCCGGGTCTGGGCATGGTGTTGCTCGGCCCAGACGGCGAGGTTGACCGCCGCGTTGACGTCCCGGTCGGCTGTATGGCCGCACTCCTGGCAGCGGAAGATGCGGGGCGACAGGGGTAGGGCGGGACCGGTGGTGGGGCAGGTGCTGCACATTCTGGTGGACGGGTACCAGCGGGGTGCCTGGGCGGTCTGCCCGCCTCGCCAGCGTTGTTTGTAGCCGATGATGCGGGCCAGGTCGGCCCAGCCAGCGTCGGAGATGGCGGCGGCGAGACGCCGGTTGCGCAGCAGACCGGCGGTGTGTAGGTCCTCCACGGGCCTCTTTTACTAGAGCCAGGCACTGGTTGAATGCGAACCGGGACGCCCCCGCATGACGGGCCAACACCGCCACCTGCGACGGCGACGGATCGACCGTGAACCGGAACGCGCTAAACCTCCCCACGGCCCCACACCATGCCCGCCACCTACGCCACTTCCAAAAATGGCCAACACCAGTCACCAGCTAGCCAGGTGCAGATGCATGCCGCGCACCCGGCGTGGAATCGTGCCCGTACGAGTGGTGAAGTCGGGGCGGGATGGTTAGCGTCGGAGCATGGCTGCCAAGGTGCTCGCGATCGTGCTGGCCGGCGGGGAGGGCAAGCGCCTGATGCCCCTCACCACCGATCGGGCGAAGCCGGCCGTCCCCTTCGGCGGGATGTACCGCATGGTCGACTTCGTCCTCTCCAACCTGGCGAACGCCGGCTTTCTCAAGATCGTCGTGCTGACCCAGTACAAGTCCCACTCGCTGGACCGGCACATCACCACGACGTGGCGCATGTCGACCATGCTCGGCAACTACGTCACCCCGGTGCCGGCCCAGCAGCGCCGCGGGCCGTGGTGGTTCGCCGGCTCGGCCGACGCGATCTACCAGAGCTTCAACCTGATCAACGACGAGCAGCCCGACCACGTGATCGTCTTCGGCGCCGACCACATCTACCGGATGGACCCGCGGCAGATGGTGGAGGAGCACATCGCCTCCGGCGCCGCGGTGACCGTGGCCGGCATCCGCCAGCCGCTGTCGATGGCGGACCAGTTCGGCGTGATCGAGGTCGGCGCGGACGGGCGGCGGATCCGCGCGTTCCGCGAGAAGCCCACCGACGCGGTGGGGCTGCCCGACGCGCCCGACCAGATCTACGCCTCGATGGGCAACTACGTGTTCACCACCAAGGCGCTCTGCGAGGCCGTCGAGCGCGACGCCGAGGACAAGACCAGCAAGCACGACATGGGCGGCAGCATCATCCCGATGCTGGTCGAGCGCGGCGAGGCCAACGTCTACGACTTCAAGGACAACGAGGTCCCGGGCAGCACCGACCGGGACCGGGGCTACTGGCGGGACGTGGGGACGCTCGACTCGTTCTACGACGCGCACATGGATCTGATCAACGTCCACCCGGTGTTCAACCTCTACAACTTCGACTGGCCGATCTACAGCAACCAGCCGCCGTACCCGCCCGCCAAGTTCGTGCACGCCTGGGGGGAGCGGGTCGGGCGGGCGGTCAGCTCGATGGTCTCGCCGGGCTCGGTGATTTCGGGCTCGCTCGTGGAGAATTCGATCGTCTCGCCGAAGGTGAAGGTGCACTCCTGGGCGCACGTCGACGGCGCGGTGCTCATGGAAGGCGTCGAGATCGGGCGGCACGCGGTGATCCGGCGGGCCATCCTGGACAAGAACGTCTACGTCCCGGAGGGCGCCGAGATCGGCGTCGACCTGGAGAAGGACCGCCAGCGCTACACCGTCTCCGACAACGGCATCGTCGTCATCGGCAAGGGTCAGCGCGTCGAGCCCTGACCGCGTAACTCGAGGAGGATCCGCAGTGGCCCATCCCCGTGCCGGCCAGCCCGCCGAGCCCGCCGACCTGGTCGACGTACCCCGGCTGGTCACCGCCTACTACGCCGAGCACCCGGATCCGAGCGACCCGGCGCAGCAGGTCTCCTTCGGCACGTCCGGGCACCGCGGGTCGAGCCTGACCACGGCATTCAACGAGGATCACATCCTCGCCGTCACCCAGGCGCTCTGCGACTTCCGGCGGGAACGCGGCCTGGACGGCCCGCTCTTCCTCGCCCGGGACACCCACGCCCTCTCCGCCCCGGCGACGGTCAGCGCGCTGGAGGTGCTCGCCGCCAACGACGTCACCGTGCTGCTCGACAGCCGCGACGGCTACACCCCCACCCCGGCGCTCTCCCACGCCATCCTCACCCACAACCGGGGGCGGACCAGCGGCCTCGCCGACGGCATCGTCATCACCCCGTCCCACAATCCGCCCTCGGACGGCGGGTTCAAGTACAACCCCACCCACGGGGGGCCCGCCGACACCGACGTCACGAAGTGGATCCAGGACCGCGCGAACGCCATTCTCACCGCCGGGCTCAAGGAGGTGAAACGCATCTCGTACGCGCGGGCCCGCGCCGCCGACACCACCGGCGAGTACAACTTCCTCGCCCGCTACGTCGACGACCTGCCCGCCGTGCTGGACATCGCCGCGATCCGGGACGCCGGGGTGCGGATCGGCGCCGACCCGATGGGCGGGGCGAGCGTGGCGTACTGGGGGGAGATCGCCGAGCGCCACCGGCTCGACCTCACCGTGATCAACCCGACCGTCGACCCGACCTGGCGGTTCATGACGCTGGACTCCGACGGCAAGATCCGGATGGACTGCTCCTCACCGAACGCCATGGCCTCGCTGATCGCCGCCCGCGACAGGTACCAGGTCTCCACCGGCAACGACGCCGACGCCGACCGGCACGGCATCGTCACCCCCGACGGTGGCCTGATGAACCCCAACCACTACCTGGCGGTGGCGATCGGCCACCTGTTCCGTACCCGGGAGCAGTGGGGCCCGTTGGCGGCGGTCGGCAAGACCCTGGTCTCCTCCTCCATGATCGACCGAGTCGCCGCCGACCTGGGCCAGCCGCTGCTGGAGGTGCCGGTCGGCTTCAAGTGGTTCGTGCCCGGCCTGCTCGACGGCGCGGTCGGGTTCGGCGGCGAGGAGAGCGCCGGCGCGTCGTTCCTGCGCCGGGACGGCAGCACCTGGACCACCGACAAGGACGGCATCCTGCTCTGCCTGCTCGCCGCCGAGATCATCGCCACCACCGGCCGGACCCCGAGCGAGCACTGGGCCGAGCTGGCCGAGCGTTTCGGCGCGCCCGCGTACGCCCGGCTCGACGCGCCGGCCAGCCGGGAGGAGAAAGCCGTCCTCGGCAAGCTGTCACCCGAGCAGGTGACCGCGACCGAGCTGGCCGGCGAGCCGATCACCGCCATCCTCACCACCGCCCCCGGCAACGGCGCGTCGATCGGCGGGCTGAAGGTGACCACCGAGTCGGGCTGGTTCGCCGCCCGGCCGTCCGGCACAGAGGACGTCTACAAGATCTACGCCGAGTCGTTCCAGGGGTCGGAGCACCTCGCCCGCATCCAGGAGGAGGCGAAGGCCCTGGTCGGCGCGGTGCTGTCGAAGGGCTGACGCCGGCCCCGGCGATCGTCGCGCGACTGCCCAGGCGGGCTGCCCGCAGTGAAGGGGCGCGGCTCCCGCCGGGCCGTTCGCCGGTCAGCGGGGTGGGGGGAGCTCGCGCCGGTTGAGCTGCTCGCGCAGTTCCTCGGGAAGCAGCTCCCGGAGCTGGTCGGGCAGCAGCGGCAGGTCGAGCAGGCTGAGCTTGAGCTGGCTGCGCTCCTGGTAGCGGCGGGGATCGAGCCGGACGACCAAGCCCGCGTCGCGTACGTATCGGGCCTCCACCGCGCCCTCCGTGGCGGCGTCGCGGATCACGAGGCCGTCCACCTCGACGGCGACGGGCGCCGAACTCGGGCGGAGGTCGAGCCGGATGCGCTCCTCGGGGGAGAACACCACCGATCGGGAGATGCCCGACATAGGCGCGGAGGGCGTCACCACCACCGCTTGGGTGGCGGGCGACACCAGCGGTCCGCCGGCGGCGTAGCTGTACG
The DNA here is from genome assembly GCF_040634005.1 of Micromonospora sp. NPDC007271. Lineage (NCBI taxonomy): Bacteria > Bacillati > Actinomycetota > Actinomycetes > Micromonosporales > Micromonosporaceae > Micromonospora > Micromonospora sp. NPDC007271. Next base: position 31,999 of record NZ_JBEYER010000021.1, on the reverse strand, counting down.
CGGTCGAGCCGATCGGCGTGCTCACCACCAGGGCGTCGCAGCGGTAGTAACCGTACTCCTGCCCGTCGACGGCGAGGCTGGCGGTGACGAAGCCCAGGCCCGGCTGCCGGACCAGGGCGACGTCGTTGAACGCCACCACGTCGTCGCCGCAGACGTCGCAGGCCAGGCAGGCGTGCGACTCGATGGTGAAGTCGTGCGCCGCCAGCCGGTCCAGCGCCCGCGGCAGGTCCGGCGGCTCCACCTCGACCAGGAAACCGACCCGGCCCACGTGCACCCCGAGCACCGGCTTCGGGTCCCGCACCGCCGCCCGCAGCGCGCCCAGCATGGTCCCGTCCCCGCCGACGCTGATCAGCGCGTCCGACCGGGCGGCCAGCTCCGGCCCGGGGACCGGCTCCACCGATGCCGGCACCCGGTGCCGGTCCTCGGCGCGGACGGCCAGCGTCCTGCCATGCCGGGCCGCCCAGCCGTCGATGATGCCGACCACCTCGGAGACATCCCGGGTGGGATGCAGCACCAGCCCGAACACATACCCCGCCACCGGTACAGCTCACCACAACGCGGCGCCCGCGGCGGGAGTACCGGAAGGCGGGCCGCCCGGCCCCGCCATCGGCGGGCCAGAAGCCCAGCTGTGGAATCACAAATGCGATAATCTGCGCTTTTCATCGGTAATCTACAGGAATCTCGCGAGCGCCCCTGGTCTATGCGGACCGGGCCCTTACGTCACAGCGCACCCACGACCTCGGAGGAATGCCCCGATGAACAGAACAACTGTCCGCGAGCTGGTCCGGCACGGACTGCACGCAACGTCGCTCGACCAGCTGCTGTTCCGACGCCGCGCTTCCCGCGGCATGGACGTGAGCCACCTGATGACGCCGGACCGCAAAGGGGCGTTCGAGCAGATCTACCGCCGAGGCATTTGGCTGAACGGGCAGAATCCGGCGACCCTCTCCGGTGCCGGTTCTCGGCTGGAGGCGACCACGGTGCTCCAGCAGGAACTGCCCCGACTGATCGATCGGCTCGGAGCCCGTTCCGTGCTGGACGTGGGTTGCGGGGACTTCACCTGGATGCAGCATGTCCGCCTCGACGTCCCGTACGTGGGCGTGGACATCGTGGCCGCGGTGATCGAGGAGAATCAGCGCCGGCACGGCTCGCCCCGGCGCGAGTTCCGCTGCCTCGACGCGGTCACCGAGCCGCTTCCCGCCGTCGACGTGGTCCTCTGCCGGGAGGTGCTCTTCCACCTCTCCCTCGCCGACGCCCGGAGCCTGCTGGCCAACGTCCGAGCGTCGGGGGCGGGTCATCTCGTGGTGACCACGGACGAGGCGACCAGGTTCAACGCCGACATCAGGAGTGGCGACTTCCGGGTGCTCAATTTGCGCCGGCGCCCGTTCAATCTTCCCGCCCCACGGTACGAGATCCGGGACGATGCGGTGCAGAGCGGTCGGGTCATGGGCGTCTGGCGGACGACCGATCTCTGATCGGCGCCGGCGCTGGGTACCGACCCGCCGCCGACGGTCACGGTGCCGGCCGCCCCTGCCCCCGCAGTGGCGGGCCGGCCACCGCCGGCCACCGGCCGCGGCGGCGGAGCCAGGGTAGCCCGAGAGCCGCCACCGTCAGCACCTCTGCCCCCAGGGTGGACACGGCCGCCCCCATCGGCCCGGCCAGGGGTACGGCCACGATGGCCAGCGGGCTGATCAGCGCGGCGTTGAGCAACATGATCCGGGTGGCGGTGCCGTAGTCGGCATCGCCGATCAGGTTGAGCGTCGCCGCGCGAGCGACCGTCATGAACGGCAGCGCGACGGCCAGCAGGATCAGCCACACGGCGGGCCCGCTGTCCGGCAGCCGGAGGAGTTCGCCGCTGATCCAGGGCGCCCCCACCGCAGTCACCACCGCCATCACGGTGGCGCCGAGGACGGCGACGAGTTCGGCCTGTCGATCGGGGCCGGTGCGGCCGCCGATTCCCTGCCGGATGCGTACCCGCCCGACCAGCGACACCCGTAGCGCGGCGAGCAGGACCCCGCCCAGCGCCTGGTAGACGCTGATGACGGCGCCGAAGGCGCCCATCACCCGGGGAGTGGCGATCAGGGACAGCGCCACCGTGGTGACCCTGCCGCTGTAGAACTCCGCGATGGTGTACGTGAACAGGTGCCGGTTCATTCCGAAGACCGACATCGCCCGCCGTGGCGACAGGTCGGTCAGTCGGGCGGGGCGCAGCCAGGAGTGCCGGCCGAGGCAGGCCTCGGCGACGAGGAACTGGACGACCGTCGCGACCAGCAGCGCGGTAGTCAACCGAGCGCCGGTGACGACCATCAGCAGCGCCGGCACCTTGCAGCCGCAGATGACCAGCGCGCTGCGGATGAAGCGCAGTTCCCGGGCGAGGTCGCCGAGTTGGAGTGCGGCGAGGTTGTTGCCGACGGCCACCGCGCCCACCGCCAACATCGCCGGCCACTCGTATCCGGACCGACTGTAGAAGGCACCGATCGCCACCGTGCCCACCGCCATGCTGGGCAGCGTCAGGAAGACCCACTGGCTGCGTACCGCACGACGTTGCTCGGCGTCCCCGCTGATGTAGAGCAGGGGAGATCCGCCGGCGACGGCGATGCCCACCAGGGTCAGCGCGGCGGTGACGACGGTGTAGGCCGCGATCTCCCCGGTCTGGCCGTCGCGGGCGCTCAGCGCCAGCACCGCAGCGTTCAGCAGTCCGCTCGCCAGGCCCGACGAGGAGGCGATCAGCGAGTTCCGGGTGGACGAGCGGTTGCGCCCCGGGGGCAGTGCGTGCCGAGGTCCCCCCGCCCCGGGCAGCGTGGCCGGTTCTTCGACGGGAATGAAACGGCCGCCGCCGGTGGCTCGGATGGACCTCGTCATCGGCGGGCCGACCGGGTGCCCGTGCTGAGCCGGGGTGGTCGGGCGGAGGTGGGCCGACGACCCCGTCGGCGAGCCTGGGGGCCGCCGTCCAGCACGTCCATGTCGCCTCCATCGGTGATTGATTGCCTGATGAAGGGTTTGTAGCACCTGTCGGAGTGATGAATCCTGATTCAGGGCATTTTGAATAGTTCTCCGTTTCGTGGCGCGCCGTGTCTCACCCCTGGCGGCGTTCATCCGCCCCATGACGGACATCCGTGACCTTTTGCCGCCGCACCGAGTTTTCAGGATGAGCGGTGCGGCGACGGCACGCCCGCGGGAGGCGAAATTGGTGTGAACAGAAATGAAGCGGCGCTGCGATCCGACGTAGAGCAAACGTTGGACGACACACCCATTCCCTACCAGGTCCTGGCGACCAGCCAGGTGTTCCAGCCGGGATTCCGGGGCGGGGGTCCGGTGCGGTCGCTGGAGACCATCATGAACACGCTGCCACCGCACATCAGACTCCTGCTGGTGACCCGGGACCGGGATCTCGGCTCGTCCCAGCCGTACCCCGGGCTGTCCGGGCGGTGGACCCGCCGCGGCGCGGCGCTGGTCCACTACCTGCGCGTGGGTGATCCCGCCAACTGGCTGCGGCTGGCGCGGCAGCTGCGGGCCCGCCGCCTCGACCTGCTGTACGTCAACAGCCTCTGGTCGTTCTTCTCGCTGGTGCCCGTCCTCGCCGTCGCCCTGCGGGTGCTTCCGGTACGGGCGGTCCTCGTCGCGCCACGCGGTGAACTCTCCCCGGGCGCGCTACGGCTGAAGGCGACCCGGAAACGGGCGTTCCTCCTGCTCTGGGCGCCCCTGCTGAAACGACTGGGGGTGCGTTGGCAGGCGTGCAGTGAGCTCGAGGCGCGGCACATCGCCGCGCGGTTCCCGTGGGCCCGGATCATCGTGCACGGCCAGGAGGCCGCGCTCCCGGCCGCTCCCCAGCCGCCGCAGGGCCGCTCGGCCGGGCCGTTGCGCCTCGTGTTCATCAGCCGCGTCTCGCCGATGAAGAACCTGGACCTGGCACTCGCCGCGCTGCGGAAGGTGGCCCGCCCGGTCGAGTTCGACATCTTCGGCCCGCTGGAGGACGCCGCCTACTGGGCCCGCTGTCGTCGACTGATGGACAAGATGCCGGCCCACGTGGTGGTCCGCTACCTCGGAGAGCTGACACCCGAGCGGGTGATCCCGACGTTCGGGGAGTACGAGGCGTTCCTCCTGCCCACCCGAGGTGAGAACTTCGGGCACGTGATCCTGGAGAGCCTGGCGGCCTCCTGCCCGGTCGTCTGCTCTGGCGAGACGCCGTGGAGCACGCTGATCGAGGACGGTGGCGGCGTGGTCGTCCGGCCGCTCACCGCCGAGGCCTTCGCCGCCCAGGTCGACCGCCTCGCCGCCCGGTCCGCCGACGATCGGTGGCGGGCCAGGGAGTCGGCCGGGCGGGCGTTCCGCTCCTGGCACGCTCAGCAGCGCTCGGCCAACGTGCTGGAGGAGGTCCGCCTCCTCGGCTGACGGCAGGGTGGCGCGGCAGGGAACGACAGCGGGCCCGGGCATCCGTCCGGGCCCGCTGTCATGGAGTCGGCCGCTCCGCCGTCGTCACACCCCGCAGGCCGGTGGGGCCGGTATCGGTCGGGGCAGCGCCCAGCGCGTTCGTGCGTCCCGCAGCTGCGAGATCATCTGAGGCCAGGCGGGCGGGCGGTAGCCGGTCCGCAGCGCCAGCGCCTCCGCCGACATCGACCGGTCGCAGGACAACCGGTCGTCCGGGACGATCCGCCCCGGCCAGTCGTACGCCTCGGCCACCAGATGCAGCAGGTCGTGCTTGGTGATCGGGCTGGCGGCCACGTGGTACATGCCGGTCAGGTCCTCCCGGGGAAACACCACCGAGCTGAGCAAACGGGCGAATTCGGTCGTGGTGACCCCGCTGTAGATCGCCTTGGTGAAGCCGCGGACCTCGTGGGTCTGGGAGAGGAACCAGTCGACGAGGGACCGGTTGCTGGCCAGCTCGTGGCCCACGATCGAGGTGCGCAGGGTGAGCGCCGGGTCGCCCGGCTCGCCCAGCAGCTTCGATCGACCGTAGAGGTCGGGTGGATCCGGTATATCGGTTTCCACGTAGCTGCCCCGGTCCCCCGAAAAAACGCAGTCGGTGCTCACGTGGATCAGCCGGATGTCCCGGCGCGCGCACTCCCGGGCGAGCAGGTGCGGGAAGAGGGCGTTGAGCGTCACCGTGTGTATGGCGTCCTGGACGTCGGGCCGTTGTTTGATTATCCCGACGCAGTTCACCACCACCTCGGGGCGGACCCGGCCGAGCAGCTGCTCCACGTGGGCCATGTCCCGCACGTCGACACCCCCGGTTATCCGGGCCGCCACGTCGGGGGGAAAGACGGTGCTGAGGTCAGCGGTGGTCCGGGCCGAGGCGTGCACGTCCAGGCCGGGGGCCTCGTTGAGCTGGCGGACCAGGGTGTGACCGAGCATTCCGGTGGCACCCATGACCAGTATCCGGCGGCTCATCGGCCCTCCCCGGTGCCCGACCGGACGCCCGGTCGGGCGGCGGAGGTGAGCAGATCGGCCAGGTGCCGCGAGTTGATCTCTTCGCTCATCACCCGCAGGTAGTGGTGGCGTCCGTTGCGGCCCATCGCCTGCAGATCCCGGCGTGGCACTCGACGGGCGTGCCGGATGATGCCGGCCAACCCGACGGAATCGCCGGGCGGGGCGGTGAATCCCGCGCCGGCATTCTCGACCGCCCGCGCTGCGTCCCCAGGGGCGCAGACCAGGAGGGCCTGTCCGCACGCCATGATGGACTGGACCTTGCTCGGCATGGTGATCCGGAACAGCGGCTCGTCGGCCAGCGACACCAGCTGGAGGTCCGCCGCCGCGGCGAGCGCCGCCATCCGCTCCGGTGCGACCCGGTCCACGAAGTGCACGGTGCGCAACTTGAGCTCATCCACCAGGGCGCGCAGCACCGGCCGTTCGATGCCGTCGCCCACCAGCACGAGGTGCACGTCCGGCAGGTCGCGCAGCTCCGCCATGGCGCGGACCGCCACGTCGAGGCGCTGAGCCACGCCGAGGTTGCCGCCGTACATGATGACGAAGCCGTCGGTCAGCCCCAGCTCCGCGCGGAGCCGGGGGTCGGGTTCGGTGGGCTGCATCAGCTTCTCGTCGGCCCAGTTGTAGACCACCGAGACCTTCTGCCGCGGGACGCCCCGGGCGACCAGCGCCTCCAACATGCCCGGACAGGTCACCGTCACGTGGGCGGCCAGCCGGTAGGTCCGGTCGGTGAACCAGTGGAGTCCCCGCTCGGCGACCCGCCGGGCGGGCCCGCGGTCGAGGAAGCCGGTGGCGAAGACCGAGTCCGGCCAGAGGTCCATGACCATCAGCACGTACGGCAGGCCCCAGCGCCGTCGGGCCGCCATCGCCGCCGTGGCGGCGGTCGCTGGCGAGGAATACACCAACGCGACGTCGGCGGCCCGGAGCACCGCCCCGCCGAATAGCGACGACGAGGCCGCGTAGCTCAGGTAGTTGGCGGTCCGCCGGAGGGTGGAGTGGTCGTGGCTGGGGTAGAGCGGGGTCCGGCGGATCCGGAACCCCTCCCGGGTCTCGGTGCTCCGGCGCCAGGCGGAGTAGCCCTGGCTGACCCGACCGGTCGGGTAGTTGGGCACACCGGTCAGGACGTCCACGTTCAGTCCTTGGCTGCGCAGGGCGCGGGCGAGCCCCAGCGGGATCGTGGCCGGCTCCGGCGGGAACCACTGGGTGACGAAGGCGACCCGGGTGGGCCGCTCCAACGGGTTGTCCGAGGTGGTCATCGCGCCGCTCGCGCCCCGAGGACGCCCGCGGTGCCGACCATCTCGTCCAGCCGCCGCCCCCGCGCCTCCTCCACCGGCCCGCGCACCTCGGGCAGGGTCATCAGCAGGGACATGATCTCGGGTACGTTGAGCCGCCGGGCGTTGTGGGAGTTGTAGTCGGAGCTGTGCTCCCCGCCCGTGTCACCCTCTTCGAAGTAGAGCGAGTAGTTGAGGTCGCGGCTGTCGACCGGCACTCGGAGAAACTGGCCGAAATCCTCCGCGCGGGCCAGTTCCTCGCGGCTGGCCAGCGTCTCGTAGAGCTTCTCCCCGTGTCGGATGCCCAGCACGTCGATCTTCGGAGGAGCATCGAGGAGCTCGCAGAGCGCGATGGCCAGGTCGCCGATGGTGCAGGCGTTGGCCCGGCGGATGAAGACGTCACCCGGCTGCCCGTGTCGGAACGCGTGCTCCACCAGCTCCACCGACTCGGACAGCGACATGAGGAAGCGCGTCATGGTCGGCACGGTCACCCTGGGCGGGACGCCGTTCCTGATCTGTTCCAGGAAGAGCGGGATGACCGATCCCCGGGAGCACATGACGTTGCCGTAGCGGACGCAGCAGACCCGGGTGCGCGCACCGGGGTTGTTGCGGGCATGTGCCTGGGCCACCTTCTCCATCAGCCCCTTGGTCATGCCCATGGCGTTGACCGGGTGGACGGCCTTGTCGGTGCTGAGCAGCACCAGACACTCGACGCCGTTGCGCTCGCAGGCGTCGACCACGTTCGCGCTGCCGAGCACGTTGGTCCGCACCGCCTCAAGCGGAAAGAACTCGCAGGATGGGACCTGCTTGAGCGCGGCGGCGTGGAACACGTACTCCACGCCTCGCGCCGCCTTCGTCACGCTGTCCGGGTCGCGTACGTCGCCGACGTAGAAGCGGACCCGCTCGTTGCGTAGGCGTAGGCGCATGGCGTCCTGCTTCGCCTCGTCCCGGCTCAGGACGCGCACCTCGGCAGCGCCGGCGTCGAGCAGCCGCTGGGCCATCGTCTGGCCAAAGGAACCGGTTCCGCCGGTGATCAGAAAGCGTCGGTCCGAAAGCGAGGACGTCACGTCTTCCTCCTGCTCTTCCCCGTCCCGCAAACGGGGTCTGATCGGCCTCGTGTCGCTGGTTACCATACGCCCGTAAATCCCCCAGAAGCTTGAAAAGCTACCTCAAGCCGGCAAATGCGTTTAAGACGACCAAAAACGAGGCGCTCGCTGATTGGTGGACGTGTCTCGCGGATCGCCCGGTTCGTTGTGGTCAACGACTGATCGATGTGGGCGACCACGGGCCTGAGAGGACGACGTGAGATGACGCGGGTAATGACGGTGGTGGGGACGAGGCCGGAGATCATCCGGCTGTCCCGGGTGGTCGACCTGCTCGACCGCACGGTCGACCACGTCCTTGTCCACACCGGGCAGAACTGGGATCCGGCCCTGTCGGACGTGTTCTTCCGTGATTTGCGGATTCGTCGGCCGGACCGGTTCCTGCGCGTGGACACCACTTCCCTCGGGCGGGTGCTGGGCGGGGTGCTGGCCGGCGTGGAGGACGCGATCCTGGAGGTCCGGCCCGACGCCCTGCTGGTGCTCGGCGACACGAACAGCGCTATCGCTGCCCTGATGGCCCGGCGGATGCGGGTGCCCGTCTACCACATGGAGGCCGGCAACCGCTGCTTCGACCTGAACGTGCCGGAGGAGACGAACCGCCGGCTGGTTGACCACGTCGCCGACTTCAACCTGGTGTACACCGAACACGCCCGGCGGAACCTGCTCGCCGAGGGACTGCCCGCCCGCCGGATCCTGCACACCGGCTCGCCCATGCGTGAGGTGCTCGGCCACTACCGCGCCGACATCGACAGATCCACGGTGCTCCGGCGGATGGAGCTCGATCCGGGCGGCTACTTCCTGGTCAGCGCCCACCGGGAGGAGAACGTCGACCAGCCAGAACGGTTGCGCCAACTGCTTGGGTGCCTGGGCGCGGTGCGCGACGAGTGGGGCCTGCCGGTGCTCGTCTCCACCCATCCACGCACCCGCAAACGCCTGGAGGCGCTGGCGCCCGACCCGAGCATTCTCGACGGCCTGGCGTTCCACGAGCCGTTCGGTCTCTTCGACTACGTGCACCTGCAGCGCAACGCCCGCTGCACCCTCTCTGACAGCGGCACCATCAGCGAAGAGGCCGCAATTCTGGGCTTCCCCGCGGTCACCCTGCGTGAGTCCATCGAGCGCCCGGAGGCTCTGGACGCGGGCAGCATCATCATGACCGGCCTCGACCCGGCCGGCGTGGTGGAGGCGGTGCGAGTCGTGATCGGCCAGAGCGCCGACGGGGTGCCCTGCCCGGCCGACTACCAGGTGCCGGACACCTCCCGCCGAGTGGTCGACTTCATCCTGTCGACCGTGCGTCGTCACCACGCGTGGGCAGGCATCCGATGGTGAGGACCGGCCCGGTGCCGCGCCCGCGCGCGGCCGCAGGTCGAGGGGATTTCACCAACTGCTACCCAGCAGGTGGGTGAGCGAACGGGCGACCAGGTCGTCCCGCGCCGCGGGGGCCAACGTCAGGCCGAAGCCGAGGTAGGCCGGTCGTCGGTGACCACCGCCGCGCCCTCGGGCAAATGCATGCTGTCTGCGGGCCCCGCCGTTGGGCCCGGGCGCGGAGCAGGCCTTCGTCCCGGCCACCGTCCACCCCGCCCGACGATCACCGTGCCGGTACGTTCTTTACGACGCTGCCCGTCGGCACGTCCCGCAGCCACGCACGTGCCGGCGCCGACCGTGCTGTCCGCCCCGATGTGCAGGCGCTGGGGTGGGCGTCACGCAGCGCCTCGGTCGACCAGAGGAACGGCACGCTGCCGCATCGGACCGCTCCCACGAACTCCGGGGCGGTGACCTCCCGGCCGCGGAAATCCCCGCAGGAGCGGGACGGCGGCGACTGTCTCCGCCAGGATCCGTAGGTCGAGTGCGAGGCAGCCCTGGTCGACGTAGCGGACATCGTAGGCGAACTTGTCCTCCGAGCCGATGGGGTTGCGACCACAGATCTACGCGAGCCCGGTAATCCGGGCCTGACCTCGTGCCGACGAGCATGCTCCGGACGCCTCATGGCGAGCGCCACCACCAGCGCCACCGCGGCCATGACGGGCAGCGCCGCCAGCAGCAGCGGCCCCGCTACGGCGATGTCGAGCAGCCACTTCAGCCGTTCGTGTCCATCATGGTGGTCGACATGCATCGGGCTGCTTCTCCCTGGCGCGCGGCGAAGGTGGACGCGTGGCGCTGCGGCGTGGGGCCGCCCGATCCGGATTGTGCGGGCTGCGCGGGACGGCGGGCGGTGACCCGCGGGGCGTGCAGCGTCGCCGTGGCCCGGGCGGAGAGCTGGAGCAGCACGAGGATCGCCAGGACCGCCGTGCCGAGCACAATCGCCCGCATCCCGCCGCGGACTACCCAGGTGAAGGTGCCCACCCACATCAGGTCGGGCATGCCGACGGCGACGATGATCGCCAGCCCGTATCCGGCCAGGGCGCGGACGCCGTCGATCCGCCGCTCGGACATCCAGACGATGAGCCGGTCGACGCCCCGGACGATCAGGCCCGCGCAGGGGACCATCAGCAGCAGGCCGACGGTGCCGAAGTTGTAGATCCATTCCCCCTGGAAGAGGGCCGCGTCGGAGTGGCCGGTGCCGACCAGCCCGGGGTGCAGCACGGTGACGACCTCCGAGCCGAATCCGTCGGGTTTGTGCGGCCAGACCGCCCGGGGCACCAGACCCACGACGGCGGCGACGAAGGTCCGTCCCCAGGCCAGCGGGATGTCGCTGAGCTGGGACATGTGTAGCAGCGTGGCGAAGCCCTGCAGCGGACTGACCACTGATTCCAGTCCGTTCTGGCTTACGCTGACCACCTCATCGGCCTCCCGGCGTCGCATGGAGGCGAGGAACCAGAGGGCGGCGGGGCTGACAAGCAGGACACTGAGCTTCAGCAACCGGCCGCGGGCGTGTCGCGACATCACCACCAGCAAGGCGAAGCCGAGCGCGCCGAGGCTGAGCCGACCCATGCCGGTCGACAGGGCGATCTGCACCCCGAAGGCGGCCAGCGGCGTTAGGTAGGCCAGTGGCCGTGGGCGGTGGCGTTCCCGGTCCAGCAGACCCACGGCGAGCAGCAGGGCACCGCAGAAGCCCGCCGCGTCCAGGATGAAGGAGATCCGGCTGGCGTCTGGCTCCACCTGGGCGGGCTGCTCGACGGCGAGCTTGGCGAGCGAGATCAGGGTGAGTGCGGTGCCGATGGCGGTGGTGGTCCGCAGGATCCGGCGGTCGCCCCACGGCGTCCGCTTCGGGCCGTCCCGCCCGGCCGGGGCGGTGGTCCAGAACAGCAACCACGTCGTGACCTGGCCGAAGTACGCGCAGACCAGGGCCGGGTGCAGAAAGTCGAGCGCGGTGGGGTCCGGCAGGACCAGTTGGTACACCGCCGAGAAGCCGACGAAGAGGGCGAAGGCGAAGCTGTAGATGCCGACGGCCGTGATCCGCGGTCCGCCGTGGCTCCAGAAGACGTACAGCCCGAAGCCGAGGCAGGCGAGCGAGAGCAGCCAGTTGCGGTTGTCCCGGGTGCCGTCCGTGCCGGGGGCGAGGACCAGCCCGATCAGGCCGACGACGTACCAGGCCATGGCGACCGGCAGCGCTCGCAGCACCCCCGGCGCCGCCAGCTCCGTCGACGTAGTCCCCTCGTCCATCTCTCTCCTGTCGTCGTCGCTGGTCGCGCGGGCCACCAGGGGCGGCGCGGGGGCTATCGCCCACGCAGCTGCAGGAACCGGGAGATGGCGGTGAGCACCCGCTCGATCTCGGGCTCGCCTAAGACCGAACCGCTGGGCAGCGTCAGGCCGTTCCGGAAGAGGGTCTCCGCGGCGCCGGTGACCCGGGCCTGCCGGCCGGCGAACACCGGCTGGAGGTGCATCGGCTTCCACACCGGCCTGGTCTCGATCTCCTGGTGCTCCAGGTCGGCGGCGAGATCCTCGACCCGCCAGCCGGCCACCCCGGGGTCGACGATCAGAGTGGTCAGCCAGCAGTTCGAGCCCTGGTCGTGGTCGCCGAGCAGCCGGGCGCCGGCCACCCCGGCGAAGAGCTTCGCATACCGGTCGCGCATGTCGCGCCGACGGGACATCATCCCGTCGAGCCGGCGCAGTTGGGCCCGGCCGAGCGCGGCCAAGAGGTTGCTGAGCCGGTAGTTGTAGCCGACGTCAGTGTGTTCGTAGTGGCGTACCGGTTGCCGGGCTTGGGTGGCCAGGTACCGGCAGCGGGCCAGCAGGTCGCGGTCGTCCGAGACCAGCATGCCGCCGCCCGAGGTGGTGATGATCTTGTTGCCGTTGAACGAGAAGACTCCGGCGTGGCCGAACGATCCAGCGGGCCGGCCCCCGTGCGTGGCGCCCAGCGCCTCCGCCGCGTCCTCCAGCACCGGTACGCCGGCCGCGGCGCAGACCGGCAGCAGTCCGGTGTAGTCCGCGCAGCTGCCGAACATGTCCACGGGCACCACCGCCGCCACGGTGCGTCCGGCCCGGGCCAGTTCGTTGAGTAGCTCGGCGAGCTGGTCGACGTCGATGTTGCCGCTGGCCGGTTCGCAGTCGACGAAGACCGGCTCGGCGCCGGTGTACACGACGGCGTTGGCGGTGGCGACGAAGGTCAGGGTGGGGACCACCACCACCGTGCCCGGTCCCGCACCCAGGGCCAGCAGGGCGAGGTGCAGCGCGGCGGTCCCGGAGCCGAGCGCCACCGCGCCGGCCGTGCCGGCCCGCTCCGCCACGTCCCGCTCGAACTGCTCCACCTCTGGTCCGAGGGGTGCGACCCACCCGGACCTGAGGGCGCGTACCAGGTACGACTCTTCCAGCGGTCCGACATCCGGCGAGGAGAGAAAAATGCGGCTACTCATCGGCTCCTCCCTCCATCCGGGCACGTGGCGATTATCTGGGTATATGTGTGTAGCACGCGCTGATCGTTCTCTTCGGGCTTTTCATGTAATAGGCGGCGCAGCGGCCCGGTAGGTGGAACGGCAGCGACCTAACACGGCCAACGCCATTTCGCCGGAAGGGTGACGCTCTGCCGCGGAACAGCGCCAGAGCATGATCAACCCTGCCGGCGGTCCGGTCAGTAGAGAGCTGCTGTTGCCCGAGGATCGATCGATGTGTGTCGGCCCCGCCGTCGAGCACGGCGGGCACGGCCGGGACTCATCGACGCAACCGTGTGACGCTTCAGATTCCACCCGACTGTACGGTGGCCAGGGCGCTGTCGAGCCGGGGCGCGAGCGTCCGGGCGTAGGTGGCGGTGAGATGGTTGGTGTCCCGATAGACGAGTACGCCGCCGATGACCGGCGCGCAGCGGTCTGTGGGACAGATCGCGTCGTTGAGATTGATCAGGTGGACTCCCGGCTGTCGCTTGGCGGCCCGCTCCTGGGCGATGCCACCTCCGGCAGCCAGCACCTCGTCACGTTGCGGGGCGCACCGAGTCAGCCGGTTCGGGTTGGCGGAGACGCACTCGACCGGGTCTCGGCGGTGGTACGGCGGGTCCCGGAGCACCACCACCGGCACCCCGATCGTGGTCATCTCCCGCCAGCTGTCTCGTAGACCGGTGGCCAGGATCTCCTGCGCCCCTTGTGTCACCAGCTCGCCGTCGCGCAGGGTCAGATAAAAGGAGCTGCCCACCAGCAGCAGGTCGGGCGGGTCGGCGCGCAGTTGGGCGCGGATCCGCCGGTTCCACTCGGTGCAACTGGTGTACGGCCGGCCGTCAAGCGCCACCTCCATGGCGAGGAACGGGCACGCGGATTTGATGTGCGCCACCACCCGCCAATTCCGCTTCACCGCGACCTCCTCCAGCGCGGGAAGCCACTGTTCGGCGTGGGAGTCGCCGGCGAGCAGGACGGTGTAGGAGGCGTCCTTGACACCGTACACACAGGTCACTGGCTCGCTGCTGTTCTGCTGGATGTGACAGTTGGTGCGGTTTGTCGCCGGAACGTCCTTCGCGGCGACCAGCGGGTCGGGGGTGATCGAGTCGACCCGGTCGACCGGCCTCCCGGCCAGGTCACCCCGGGGCGATTTGCTCAGGACCGCAGCTCCCGGTGGTCCGGCAGGGGCGTTGGCGCTCGCCGAAGCGCTGCTCCCGCCAAGTGACGGCACAGCGGGCGCAGACAGTGGCGCTCGGGCCGGCGGCCAGACGGTCAGCTGGAAGAGCAGGCCCGCGATCACCGCCGTGCCCGTGCAGAGGGCGCCGAGGCGTAGCGCCCGCATCGGGTACCAGGCCAGCGCCGGCGACCGGCGGATGGGGTTCTCCACGAAGTGGTAGGTGAGGCCCGCCGGTACCGCGGACAGCGCCACCACCGCCAGGCGCGCAGACGGAGTCAACTCGCCGAACCGATAGTCAGCGACCATCAACAGCGGCCAGTGCCACAGGTAGAGCGAGTACGACAGCCCGCCGATCACGCGCATGGGCGGCAGGCTGAGCAGCCCGGCCGGCCCGGCCCGGCCGGCGGCCGCGGCGAAGGCGATCACCACAGCCGTACCGGCGGTGGGCAGCAAGGCGGCGTACCCGGGGAAGGCCGACGTGGAGTCCAACACGAAGGCCGAAGCGACCACGCCGGCCAGCCCGGACCAGGCGAGAACGGGGGCCAGCCCTCGCGGCGTCCGGTGGAGTCGGGCGCCGACGATGGCCACCGCGCCGCCAAGGGCGAGTTCCCACATCCGCGTGGTCGTCACGAAGTACGCCGGTGCGGGATCCGCCGAGGTGAGGTGGATCGACCAGGCGAAGGACGGCAGCGCGACGACCGCGAAACCGACCATCAGCACGTCACGGCGCAGCCGTTTCCGGCCACCGAGGACGGTCAATCCGAGCAACAGCAACGGCCAGATCAAATAGAACTGCTCTTCCACACTCAGCGACCAGTAGTGCTGCAGGACGCTGGGTGCCTGGTCGACGAACATGTAGTCCACGGACTGCTGGGCGAGCCGCCAGTTCATCACATACAGCGCACTGCTCACCACATCCCAGGCGGTGTTGGAGAAGCGAACCTTCGGCAGAAACAGGTACGTGAGCAGCAGGGTGGCCAGGAGCACCAGGCCGGCGGCAGGCAGCAGTCGCTTGGCGCGGCGGGCGTAGAAGCCGGCCAGCGAGATCCGTCCGGTGCGGTCGAGTTCGTCGACGAGAAGGCCCGTGATCAGGAAACCCGAGATCACGAAGAAGACGTCCACGCCCACGAAACCGCCGGGCAGGAACTGACTGCCAGCGTGGCCGACCAGTACCAGGACGACCGCCAGGGCACGTAGTCCCTCGATGTCAGCCCGGAAGGACGTCTGCGATGAGGCCTCCGGCCTGCTTCGTGTCTGCGTCATTGCTCCGCCTGTGCTAGAAATGCGCTTAAAGGTCCTTTGTTCCTTTATATCCCATCGAAACCTGTGTGTCCTTTTCCCCCGTTGCTCGTGTCCCTCGGGTGGAGGCAGCCGGCCAGCAAGATCCGACGAGCACGGCGATCCCTGGCACAGCGCCGTTCGGGCGTCAGGAGGCGGCCAGGACCAGCGCCCGCCGGCCTGAATGACGCAGTACAGTGCTCGGCGGCTGATCGGCGAGGGGGAAGGCCGTGTTGCACCTGAGGATCATCGTGCCGCCCGACCGGTCAGACGCGGTCGCCGACCTGCTGGCGGCCGATCCCGGCGTGACCCATCTTGTGCTGCTGGCCGGTGCCGCCCGCCAGCCGGCCGGCGACTACATCACCTGTGACGTGGTCCGGGAGCGCGCCGACCAGGTCCTGCGCCGGCTTCAGGAACTCGGCGTCGAGGCGCGCGGCGGCATCTCCGCGGACGACGTCGAGGTGACGCTCTCGGCGGCGGCGGAACGGGCCGCCCGGGAGGCGCCAGGGCACGGGGAGGACGCCCTGGTCTGGGACGAGATCGCCGCAAAGACCGGCGAGCAGACGGTGCTTAGCGGGACGTTCCTGGCGCTGATCATGGTGGCCACGATGATCGCCGGTATCGGCGTACTGCTCGACCAGCCGATCCTGATCGTGGGGGCGATGGTGGTCGGCCCTGAATTCGGCCCGCTCGCCGCACTCAGCGTCGCACTGCTGCGGCGCAACCGGCGGGTGGTCGGCCGGTCGCTGCAGGCCCTCGCCGTCGGTTTCCTGGCCGCCATGCTCGTGACCGTGCTGAGCACCTGGGCGTTGACCGCGGCCGGTCTGGTCAGCCGGGCCACCCTGCTGGCGCCCCGGCCGCTGACCGACTTCATCTGGCGGCCGGACGCTCTCTCCTGGGTGGTCGGTCTGCTCGCCGGTGTCGCCGGCATGCTCTCGCTGACCTCGAGAAAGTCCGGCGCGCTGGTCGGTGTGCTGATCTCGGTGACCACCGTGCCCGCCGCCGCGAACGTGGCCGTGGCGGCGGCGTACGGCGTGTGGCAGGAGGCGATGGGCTCCTCGGTCCAGCTGGTGATCAACTTGCTCGCGATCGTGCTGGCCGGCCTCGCCACCCTGGTCGTACAGCAGCTGTGGTGGTGGCGAGTGCGCCACCGGGCGGCGGGTACCGGGCCGCCGGGGACTGAGCGCCGGCTCAGCCCCAGTCGTCGCCAGCCGCCAGCCGCCGGGTGAGCAGGTCCCGCAGCAGGATCGACTCCCCGTCCCGGCCACCCCGCCCGACGACCAACGGCGGCGGGGACGGCTCGGGGTCGGCACCGAACACCCACGACCGGAGGCTGGGCGGCACGGTCAGCAGGTAGAACCGCCCCTCGCCGTCCACCGCCCGGCTGCGCGCCCGGTCCACGTACCAGCCGGTGAGGCGGGTGCGGTAGCGGGCGCGGCCGTCGTAGGAGGTCACGGTCAACCGGTCCGGGCGCAGGCCGCGCCGGGTCGCTTCGGCCGCGAACCGGGCCACCAGCTCCGCCGCCTCCGCCTGCTCGGTGGCACGCTGCCGGGCGTCGGCCTCGGCGTGCGCCCGCACCGCGCGGCGCTGCCGCTCCCGCCACTCCAGGCCGTCGTCCGCACCCACGCCCGCGAGGGTACGCGCCCCGACCGGCCGGCGGCTGTCGAGCTGAGTCGTCCCGGCCGATCCGTTGACGACATCAGCTCGACAGCGCGCGGAGGACATCAGGCCAGGCCGGCGCGGCGCAGCGCGTCCGCCATGGCGCTGTTGGCCGGGTCGGCCCCGCCGCCCCCACGGCCCTCCCGCTGCTGCGGCCCGCCCCGCGAGCCGCTCCGGTCGCCGCGCTGGCCCCCGCCGCCCTGGCCGCCGCGCTGACCGCCGCCGCCCTGGCCACCGCCGCGCTCGCGGCGCCCGTCGCCGGCTGGCGGCCGGCCGCCGCCCGCCGGGGCCTCGTCGTCGAGCCGCAGGGTCAGCGAGATGCGCTTGCGGGGTACGTCGACGTCGAGCACCCGGACCTTCACCACGTCGCCGGACTTCACCACGTCCCGCGGGTCCTTCACGAAGGTGTGCGACATCGCCGAGACGTGGACCAGGCCGTCCTGGTGCACGCCGACGTCGACGAACGCGCCGAACGCTGCCACGTTGGTGACCACGCCCTCCAGGATCATCCCGGGCTTCAGGTCGCCGATCGTCTCAACGCCCTCGACGAACGTCGCCGTCTTGAACTCCGGGCGCGGGTCGCGACCGGGCTTCTCCAACTCGGCGAGAATGTCGGTCACGGTGGGCAGGCCGAACGTCTCGTCGACGAAGTCGGTCGCCTTCAGCCCGCGCAGGATCCTGCTCTGCCCGATCAGCGAGCGCACGTCCTGCCCTGTCTGGGCAAGGATCCGCCGCACCACCGGGTACGCCTCGGGGTGCACGCTGGAGGAGTCGAGCGGGTCGTCGCCGCCGGGGATACGCAGGAAGCCGGCGCACTGCTCGAACGCCTTCGGCCCGAGCCGGGGCACCTTCTTCAGGTCGGCCCGGGTCCGGAACGGCCCGTTGGCGTCCCGGTGCAGCACGATGTTCTCCGCCAGCCCGGCGCCGATGCCGGAGACCCGGGTCAACAGGGGAGCGGAGGCCGTGTTGACGTCCACCCCGACCGCGTTCACGCAGTCCTCCACCACCGCGTCCAGCGAGCGGGACAGCTTCACCTCGGACAGGTCGTGCTGATACTGCCCGACGCCGATCGAGCGCGGGTCGATCTTCACCAGCTCGGCGAGCGGGTCCTGGAGGCGGCGGGCGATGGAGACCGCGCCGCGCAGCGACACGTCCAGCTCGGGCAGTTCCTGCGAGGCGTAGGCCGAGGCGGAGTAGACCGAGGCGCCGGCCTCGGACACCACCACCTTGGTCAGCTTCAGCTCCGGGTGCCGCTTGATCAGGTCGCCGGCCAGCTTGTCGGTCTCCCGGCTGGCAGTGCCGTTGCCGATCGCGATCAGCTCGACCCCGTGCGCCGCCGCGAGCTTGGCGAGGATGTCGATCGAGGCGTCCCACTGCCGGCGCGGCTCGTGTGGGTAGATGGTGTGGGTGGCGACCACCTTGCCGGTGGCGTCCACCACGGCCACCTTCACGCCGGTGCGCAGGCCCGGGTCCAGCCCCATGGTGGGCCGGGTGCCGGCGGGCGCGGCGAGCAGCAGATCGCGCAGGTTGGTGGCGAACACCCGCACGGCCTCCTCCTCGGCCGCCTGCCAGAGCCGCATCCGCAGGTCCGCGCCGAGGTGGATGAGGATCCGGGTACGCCAGGCCCAGCGGACGGTGTCGGTCAGCCACTTGTCGGCCGGGCGCCCCTGGTCGGTGACGCCGAACCGGCCGGCGATGGCCGCCTCGTACCGGGTCGGGCCGGTGACGACGGCATCGGAGTCGCCCTCCGGCTCCGGGTCCATGGTCAGGTCAAGCACGCCCTCCTTCTCGCCGCGCAGCATGGCGAGGATCCGGTGCGAGGGGAGCTTCGGGTACGGCTCGGCGAAGTCGAAGTAGTCGGCGAACTTGGCGCCGGCGGCCTCCTGGCCGTCGCGTACCCGGGACACCAGCCGGCCCCGCGACCACATCTGCTCCCGGAGCGTGCCGATCAGGTCGGCGTCCTCGGCGAAGCGCTCGATGAGGATGGCCCGGGCGCCCTCCAGGGCCGCGGCCGCGTCCGCCACGCCCTTGTCCGCGTCCACGAAGCCGGCGGCCGTCTCGCGCGGGTCCTGCGTCGGGTCGGCGAGCAGCGTGTCGGCCAGGGGCTCCAGCCCGGCCTCCCGGGCGATCTGCGCCTTGGTCCGCCGCTTCGGCTTGTACGGGAGGTAGATGTCCTCCAGTCGGGACTTCGACTCGGCGGCCATGATCTGCGCCTCGAGGGCCTCGTCGAGCTTGCCCTGGGAACGGATCGACTCCAGGATCGCGGCGCGGCGCTCGTCCAGCTCGCGCAGGTAGCGCAGCCGCTCCTCCAGGGTGCGCAGCTGCGTGTCGTCGAGCAGGCCGGTGGCCTCCTTGCGGTAGCGGGCGATGAACGGCACGGTGGCGCCGCCGTCGAGCAGCTCCACGGCCGCCCGCACCTGACGCTCGGCGACGCCGAGCTCGTCTGCGATCCGCTGGTGAACAGACTGGGTCACGATCTTGATCCGCCTTCTCGCGTGGGTTCCGTCGTGCATTCTGCCGTCCACCCCCGACGCCCCGCCCTCCGGCGCACCCGGTGACGCCGATCGGCCTGATATCACGAAACCGGACTTACGGCATCAGAAGTCCCTCTAACCTCCCAACCAGGTGATTCCTTCGTCCACCGGGAGCCCGGGTGAGTGTTGAGAAGCTGGTCGTGATCGGCCAGGGTTACGTCGGTCTGCCGCTGGCCATGCGGGCCGTTGAAGCAGGCATGGACGTGGTCGGGCTCGACGTCGACACCGATCGGGTCAAGCGGCTCGCCTCCGGCGAGTCCTTCGTGGAGGACATCCCGTCCGACCGGCTCGGCCGGGCGCTCGCCAGCGGCCGGTACCGCCCGAGCGCAGAGTACCCCGACGCCGAGGGCTTCGACGTCTGCGTGATCACGGTGCCCACCCCGCTCCGGGACGGCACCCCCGACCTGAGCTACGTGGAGCAGGCCGGCACCGGAATCGGGCCCTACATCCGGCCGGGCTGCGTGGTGGTGCTGGAGTCGACCACGTACCCGGGCACCACGGAGGAACTGCTACGCCCGCTCCTGGAGTCGGCCAGCGGATTGCACAGTCCGGGTGACTTCCACCTCGGTTACAGCCCGGAGCGCATCGATCCGGGTAACCCCAGCTGGCGGCTGGAGAACACGCCGAAGGTGGTTTCCGGGGTGGACGCGGCATCGCTGACCCGGGTGGACGACTTCTACCGCCGGATCGTGGCCAGCACCGTCCCCGTGGCCTCGACCCGCGTGGCCGAGCTGACGAAGCTGATCGAGAACACCTTCCGGCAGGTCAACATCGCCCTGATCAACGAACTCACGATGGTCTCCCACCAGCTGGACATCGACATCTGGCAGGCGATCGAGGCCGCCGAGACGAAACCGTTCGGGTTCATGCCGTTCCGGCCCGGCCCCGGTGTCGGAGGGCACTGCCTGCCGATCGACCCCTGCTACCTCTCCTGGCAGGTGAAGCGGCGGCTGGGCCGCCAGTTCCGTTTCATCGAGCTGGCGAACGACGTCAACCGCGAGATGCCGGAGCACGTCACTAAGCGGATCATGGGCGGACTCAACCGGACCGGCCGGGCGGTCAGCCGGGCGCGGATCCTGATGCTGGGCCTCGCCTACAAGAAGAACACCGGTGACATGCGCGACTCGCCGGCCGCCGACGTCGCCCGGCGGCTCTGTGACCTGGGCGCGGACGTCCGCGCCGCCGAACCGTACGCCGAGCCGCACTACGTCCCAGGCGGGGTGCTGGTCGTGCCGTTGACCGAGCAGGAGGTCGACGCGGCCGACGCGGTGGTGGTGGCCACGGACCACGACGTCTTCGACTACGAGATGGTGAGCCGGCGGGCGCGCTACGTCTTCGACGCCCGGAACCGGTGTTCCGGACCGGCGGTGGAACGCCTCTAGACCCGGTACGCCCGGCCGCTGTCACCAGTGCCCGGCCCCCGCGCTAGCGTTGCGCTGATGGAACAACCAGCGGATCCGCGGGCCCGCCGGCTCTTCGGGGGCAGCGCCCGGGCGCTCGGCGACCTGGCCACCAGCCCGTTCCGGGCCGACCGGGACCGGATCGTCGCGTCGCCGTTCTTCACCCGGCTGGGCGGGGTGACCCAGGTGGTCAGCCCGGGCGGGTCCGGCCTGCTGGTGCACAACCGGCTCACCCACAGCCTCAAGGTCGCCCAGGTGGCCCGGGCGATCGCCGAGCGGCTGATCGCCGACGAGGCGCACCGCGACCTGCTGGAGAAACTGGGCGGCTGCGACCCCGACGTGGTGGAGGCCGCCGCGCTCGCCCACGACCTCGGCCACCCGCCCTTCGGGCACCTGGGGGAGCGGGTCCTCGATCGGCTGGCCCGCCAGCGCCTCGGGTTGCCCGACGGCTTCGAGGGCAACGCCCAGTCGTACCGGATCGTCACCAGCACGGAGATCCGCGGCGCGGCGACCACCGGCCTGGACCTGACCGCGGCGGTCCGGGCGGCGATGCTGAAGTACCCGTGGACCCGCCTGGACCATCCGGACCCGCACCCGCGGCACCTCGACCCGGCGCCGCGCGGCGCGGCGGTCCCGCCCGACGACCCGGAGAGCGGGTCGGCGAAGTTCGGCGCGTACCGGACCGAGCTGGACGACCTGCGCCAGGCCCGGGAGCCGTTCGCCGGGCGGATCCCGGACTGGCAGCAGACCCCGGAGGCGTCCGTCATGGACACCGCCGACGACATCGCGTACGCCATCCACGACGTGGAGGACTTCTACCGGGTCGGGGTGCTCCAGCAGGGCGCGGTGGCCGCCGAGCTGATGGCCTGGCAGCGGGAGTGCGGGCACTTCCGGTCGATCACCGGCGCCGCGCTGGCCGCCGCCGGTCGCCGGCCCGGGGCGGCCATCGAGCGGCTGCGCCGCCAGCTGCACCGCAAGGACGGCTGGATCGCCGACGACGAGGCGTTCGGCGCCGCCGTCGAGCACGTCCGCGAGGAGTTGGTGGAGGGGCTGCTGGCGCTGCCGTTCGACGGCTCGATCGAGGCGGAGCAGTACGTGGCCCGCTTCTCCGCCCGCTGGTCCACCCGGTTCGTCGAGGCGATCACGGTGACCCCGGAGCCGGACGTCCGCTCCGGGCACGTGCTGCTGGCCAAGGCACAGTGGCACGAGGTGCAGGTGCTCAAGTTCGTCCACCACCGGTTCGTGCTGGCCCGCCCGGACCTGGCGCTGCACCAGCGGGGCCAGGCGCGGCTGCTCGGCACCCTGGTCGAGGCGCTCTGGGAGTGGCTGCTCGACCCCGAGGAGGAGTCCCGGCTGCCACGCCGGCTGCACGACCTGGTCGAGCTGGGCGAGGCCGAGCTGCACCCGCGTACGCCGGACCGGATCGGCCGGGCCCGCGGCCGGGCGATCGTGGACTTCGTCGCCCAGCTCACCGACGGGCAGGCGGTGGCGATGCTGGACGCCCTCTCCGGCCGCTCCGGCGCCCTCTGGACCGACGCCTTCGTGCTCTGATCGGGAGGCCAGCAGGCCGGTCAGCGGGCCGGCACGCCCTTCACCACCGCGTCCGGCGGCACGTCCCGGGTCACGCAGGCGCCCGCACCCACGGTGGCCCCGGCTCCGACCCGCAGCCCGGGCAGCACCACCGCGCCCGCCCCCACCAGCGCGCCCGCACCCAGCTCCACGTCGCCGGAGACGGCGGCGAGGGGATGCAGCGACACGAAGTCACCGACGACGCAGTCGTGCGCGAGGGTGGCGTTCTGATTGACGTGCAGGTGCCGGCCGGCGGTCACGTTCGTGGTGATCCGAGCCCCGGCGAAGACGACCAGGCCCTCACCGGCGACCAGGTCGCCGCCGACCGTGGCGGCGGGGTGCACCAGGCTCGCGGCGGGGAGGCCGAGGGCGTCGACGCGTCCACCGACCGCCCGCCGGACCCGGGGATCGCCCAGGCCGAGGACCAGGTGGGTCTGCGGTCGCAGGTCGGCCAGGGCGGACAGCGGCCCGAGGTACGTCATGCCGCCCGCCTCCACCCGCTTGCGGTTCTGCTCTGCGGGGTGATCGTCGACGAAGCCGAGGAGTCGCCACGGCGGCCGGGTGGCGGCCGCATTGACCGCGCCCACCAGCTGGGCGATCTCCCGCCCGTGCCCGCCGCAGCCGACGATGACGAGGTCGAGGCTCATCCCGCGCTTGTCCCTCCGCCGGCCGCCGCGCCGACCGGCACCTCCGGCCGACGGGCCGGGGTCCCCAGGAACTCGTGCGCGGTGGCGCTGCCCGGTGCGCTGATCCCTTCCCGGCGCAGCACCGCCGCCGCGGTCCGGCCGATGATGCGCAGGTCGAGCAGGGTGCTGCGGTGGTCGACGTACCAGACGTCGTAGCCGAACTTCTCCTCCCAGCTCAGCTCGTTGCGCCCGTTGACCTGGGCGAGGCCGGTGAGCCCCGGGCGTACCTCGTGCCGGCGGAACTGCTCCTGCGTGTACCGGAAGCGGTAGCTGGTGGGCAGCGGGCGCGGCCCGACCAGGCTCATGTCACCCCGGACGATGTTCCAGAGGCTTGGCAGCTCGTCCAGGCTGGTGTCGCGCAGCCAGCGGCCGAGTGGGGTGAGTCGGGCCGCGTCGTCGGCGGTGTCGAACCCGGCCGAGCCGGTGGTCATGGACCGGAACTTCAGGATCATGAAGGTGTGGCCGTGCCGGCCCACCCGGGCCTGCCGGAACAGCACCGGCCGGCCCATTGTCAGCAACACCGCCAGCGCGACCACGGCGAGCACCGGCGCCGCGACGAGCAGCGCGAGCCCGGCGACGCAGAGGTCGACGGCTCGCTTCACCGCCAGGCTCAGCGACCGATGACCCGATCTTCCTTGCCGCAGCTTCGTGCGGGGTTCATGTAGGGAATTCGCATAATGTGGCCTCAATGTCCCATCCCACATGAGCGGGAAGCCTAGCCAAATATGACGGCAAGCGGGCCTTGTCCAGCTTTTTCGGATACCCGTGTCAGGCGACGGCCTGCCACCAGCCGTCCACCGGCGGCGGGTCGTCCACCACCACCCGCTCGCCGGGGCGCGGCACCGCCAGCCGGACGTCCCGGGCCTTCGCCTCGGCCCAGAGTCGGTCGACCGGCTCGGACCAGCCGTGCAGGGCCAGGTTGAAGGTGGCCCAGTGCACCGGGATGAACAGGTCGCCGCGCAGGTCGAGGTGGGCGGTGACCGCCTCCTCCGGGAACATGTGGATGCTCGGCCAGGCCTGGTCGTACGCCCCGATCTGCATCAGCGTGACGTCGAACGGGCCGTGCTCGGCACCGATCTTGGAATAGCCGTCGAAGTAGCCGGAGTCGCCGGTGTAGAAGACCTTCCGCTGCGACCCGGCCACGACCCAGGAGCTCCACAGCGTGCCGTCGCGGCGCAGGCCGCGGCCGGAGAAGTGCTGGGCGGCGGTGGCGGTGAGGGTCAGCCCGCCCACCCGGTGGCTCTCCGACCAGTCCAGCTCGACGATCCGCTCCTCGGGTACGCCCCAGCGGTCGAGGTGGGTGCCCACCCCGAGGGGAACGAGGAACGGCGCGGACTGGTGGGCGAGCAGCCCGCGTACGGTCGCCATGTCCAGGTGGTCGTAGTGGTCGTGCGAGATGAGAATCGCGTCGAGGCGGGGCAGTTCGTCGAGGCGTACCGGCGGCTGGTGGATGCGGCGCGGGCCGATCAGGGTCGACGGGGAGCAACGATCGCTCCAGACCGGGTCGACCAGCACCCGGTGCCCCTCGATCTCGATCAGGAGCGAGGCGTGGCCGTACCAGACGATGCCCAGCTCGCGGGTGGTGTCCGCCGGGGCCGGGTCGGCCGGACGGAGCAGCGGGACAGGGCCGTCCGGGCGTCGCTTCTGCTTGCCGAAGACCAGTTCCTTGAGCAGGTTGCGCCCTGGGTCGGCGACCATCGTCCGGGTGCTCGTCGGGTTGTGGAACGTGCCGTCCCGGAACCGGGGGGAGCGGGCGGCACGTTCCGCCCGGGCACCGGTCAGCCGGCCGCCCAGCTGGGCCGGCACGTCGCGGCCCGCCCAGGCCAGCCCGGCCAGCGCCGCCACCCCGGCCGTCCGCCACAGCCGGCGGCTCAACGCCCGCTCGACCTCCTGCTCCTGTGCTGCGCCCATCGCCGTCCCTCCGCCGTGTCCCGCGGACCACCACCGCGGCCGCCGCAGGCCGCCGCCGAGTACACGGTAGCCATCCCGACGCCGGTTCGCCTCCGCGCTCAGCGCAGCCGGCGCAGCATCGCCGAGCCCGCCGTCGCCGTCGCCCCGCTCAGCGCGCGCACCACCTGCGGAAGGTCGGGCAGCCAGCCGCCGCGTACCGCCTCGCCGTCGGGGTTGGGGGCGAACACCGTGCCGCCGTGCGGCGCGACCGGCCGGTTGCTCAGCCCGGCGAGCCGCATCAGCGGCCCGACCAGCACGTCGTAGAGGCCGGGCAGCACGGTGAAGCCGAACCGCATGACCACGTTCAGCCGGCCGATCGACACCTCGCGGCGGGGATGCTCGGCGCAGTGCACGATCGCCCGGGCCACCCGCCGGGCGCTGGCGACCGGCGGTGGCGGGCGGCCGACCCGACCCAGGTAGTTGGCCGCCTGCCGGTAGATCGGGGTGTCGACGCTGCCCGGGTTGATCAGGCAGATCCGGATGTCCGGGGTCTCCCGGGCCTCCTGTTGCAGGGTTCGGGCCAGCCCCTGCAGCCCCCACTTGGCCGCCGCGTACCCGCTCATGTAGGGCGCCGTGATGTGCCCGAGGACCGAGCCGGTGAGGATCAGCGTGCCCGCCGAGACGGCCCGGAACCGGCGCAGCGCCACCCGGGCCACCTCGGCCGCGGCCAGCAGGTCGGTGCGCACCACCTGCTCGAAGACCATCGCGGGCAGCTCGTCGAAGCGGCCGTACGCCATCACCGCGGCGGTGTGCACCCAGACGTCGATGCCGCCGAACTCCGCCACGGCCGCGTCGGCCAGCCCGGCCACCGCCCCGGGCGCGGTGACGTCCAGCGGTACGACCAGCACCGCCGCGCCGGCGGCCCGGCACTCGTCGCGTACCTGGGCCAGGGTGGCGGGGGAGCGGGCCGCGAGGACCAGCCGGTCGCCGCGGCGGGCGAACTCCCGGGCCGCCGCCCGGCCGATGCCGCTGGACGCGCCGGTGATCACCACCGTACGACTCACGGCGCGAGCACGACCTTGACGCAGCCGTCCTGCTTCTTCTGGAACATCTCGTACGCCTGCGGCGCCTGCTCCAGCGGCAGCCGGTGCGTACGCAGGTCCTCGACGCCCAGCGGGTCCTCGTCGGAGAGCAGCGGCATGATCTCGTCCACCCAGCGGCGCACGTGACACTGCCCCATGCGCAGCTGGACGCCCCGGTCGAACATCTCCATCATCGGCATCGGGTCCTGCTCGCCGCCGTACACACCGGTGACGGAGACGGTGCCGCCGCGCCGGACGGCCTTGATCGCGGCGTGCAGCACGACGAGGCGGTCCACCCCGACCCGGTCGGTCATCGTCCGGGCCAGCTTGTCGGGCAGTCGGCCGGCGGTGGCCTGGGCCAGCTTGCCCAGCGGCGCGCCGTGCGCCTCCATGCCGACCGCGTCGATCACCGCGTCCGGCCCGCGCCCGTCGACCAGGTCGATCAGCGCCCCGGGCACGTCGTCCAGGTCGGTCAGGTCGAGCACCTCGATGCCGTGCCGGCGGGCCAGCTCGAGCCGCTCCGGGACCAGGTCCTGCCCGATCACCCGGCCGGCTCCGAGGTGCCGCCCGATCCGGGCGGCGAGTTGCCCCACCGGGCCGAGCCCGAACACGGCCAGGGTGCCGCCGGGCGGGGTGTCGGCGTACCTCACCGCCTGCCAGGCGGTGGGCAGGATGTCGGAGAGGTACAGCCACCGCTCGTCGGGTCCGGCCCCGGGAACCTTGATCGGGCCGAACTGGGCCTGCGGGACGCGCAGGTACTCGGCCTGCCCGCCGGGGACGGACCCGTAGAGGGAGGTGTAGCCGAACAGCGTCGCGCCCTTGCCCTCGTCGGTCACCTGCGTGGTCTCACACTGGGCGTAGAGCTGGCGCCGGCACATCCAGCAGGAGCCGCAGGAGATGTTGAAGGGGACGACCACCCGGTCGCCGGGCTTGAGCCGGGTCACCCCCCGGCCCACCTCCTCGACGATTCCCATCGGCTCGTGCCCGAGCACGTCGCCCGGCTTCAGGTACGGCCCGAGCACCTCGTACAGGTGCAGGTCGGAGCCGCAGATCGCGGTCGAGGTGATCCGCACGACCGCGTCGGTCGGCTCCTCGACGCGGGGGTCCGGTACGTCCTCGACGCGGACGTCCCGCTTGCCGTGCCAGGTGAGTGCCTTCATGCCTGAATGTCCCCTCTCCGGGTGCCGCCCCACTGGGCTGCTACCCGCGAGGAGCGGCTTGAACCGGCCGCCCGCCGCCACCCGGCCCGCGGCGGCCCCCGGCGGCCCCCGGCGGCCCGCGGCCGTGCGACTGCGGCACCAGGTCTCCACGTTCTTTGGAGCTGATGTCGCGAACGATTCAGGCTTCCCGCCTCCGACGCCGGCCGGCCCGCCGGCCCCCGGCCCGCCGGTCCCGGCCCGTCGGCTCCGGCCCGCCAGCCCCCTCCGGGCGTGACGTCACATCCGGCTCAGCTCCAAAGGGGGTCATCGGACAGGCATCGGCGGCGACACCGCCGGCCCCCGAAGAAGGCCGACCGCCGCACCCCGGCTGGGGAGCGGCGGTCGGTGGGTCGGGCGGCGGGCGGACCCGCCGCGGGCTCAGGAGCCCGGGGTGCCGGCGCGCTTCGCCGTCGCCGTGAGGTAGTCCCGGTTGAGCCGGCCGATGGTGTTCAGCGGGATGCCCTTCGGGCAGGCCGCCGCGCACTCGCCGATGTTGGTGCAGCCGCCGAAGCCGGCCTCGTCGTGCGCGTCCACCATCCCGATCACCCGGGTGTACCGCTCGGGCTGGCCCTGCGGCACCAGCGAGAGCTGGGTGACCTTGGCGGCGGTGAACAGCATCCCGGAGCCGTTCGGGCAGGCCGCCACGCAGGCGCCGCAGCCGATGCAGGCGGCCGACTCGAAGGCGGCGTCCGCGTTGGCCTTGGCCACCGGCACCGAGTGGGCCTCCGGGGCGCTGCCGGTCGGCGCGGTGATGTACCCGCCGGCGGAGATGATCTTGTCGAAGGCGCTCCGGTTGACCACCAGGTCCTTGACGACCGGGAAGGCCCGGGCCCGCCACGGCTCGATGTCGATCGTGTCGCCGTCGGAGAACTGGCGCATGTGCAGCTGGCAGGCGGTGGTGCCGCGCTGCGGCCCGTGCGCCTCACCGTTGATCATGAGGCTGCACATGCCGCAGATGCCCTCACGGCAGTCGTGGTCGAACGCGATCGGCTCCTCGCCCTCGAGGATGAGCCGCTCGTTGAGCACGTCGAGCATCTCCAGGAACGACATGTCCGGGGACACGTCTTCGACCCGGTAGGTCACCATCCGACCCTTGTCCTCGGGGCCCTTCTGGCGCCAGATGCGCAGGGTCAGGTTCACTTGTAACTCCGCTGCGTGGGGTGGACGTATTCGAACTTCAGGTCTTCCTTGTGCAGCACGGGCTGGTCGCCGGTGTACTCCCAGGCCGCCGCGTACGCGAACCGGTCGTCGTCGCGCTGTGCCTCGCCGTCCGGGGTCTGGTGCTCGGCCCGGAAGTGGCCGCCGCAGGACTCCTCGCGGTGCAGGGCGTCGATGCACATGAGCTCGGCCAGCTCGAAGAAGTCGGCCACCCGGCCGGCCTTCTCCAGCGACTGGTTGAGCCCCTCGCCGTCGCCCGGGACACGGACCCGCTGCCAGAACTGCTCGCGCAGAACGCGGATCTCGTCGATCGCCTTGCGCAGCCCGGCCTCGGAGCGCTCCATGCCGCAGTGCTCCCACATGATCTGGCCCAGCTCCCGGTGGAACGAGTCCACGGTCCGGTCGCCGTTGATGGAGAGCAGCTTCTGG
Source organism: Micromonospora sp. NPDC007271 (assembly GCF_040634005.1). NCBI lineage: Bacteria > Bacillati > Actinomycetota > Actinomycetes > Micromonosporales > Micromonosporaceae > Micromonospora > Micromonospora sp. NPDC007271. Next base: position 3,341 of record NZ_JBEYER010000021.1, on the reverse strand, counting down.
ATCCGCTCCTCGACGGCCACGCGCGCCGCCACCACCTCCGGGTGGCTGGCGTCGATCTTCCCGAACGAGCCGGCGTTCGCCAGGTAGTTGGGCAGGGTGTTCGGCAGCACGAAGTAGCCGTCGGCCAGGCCCTGCATCAGCGCCGAGGCGCCGAGGCGGTTCGCGCCGTGGTCGGAGAAGTTCGCCTCACCGATCACGAACAGGCCCGGGATGGTCGACTGGAGGTCGTAGTCGACCCAGAGGCCACCCATCGTGTAGTGGACGGCGGGGTAGATCCGCATCGGGACCTCGTACGGGTCCTCGCCGGTGATCCGCTCGTACATCTCGAAGAGGTTGCCGTACTTGGCCTCGATGGCCTTGCGGCCGAGGCGCTCGATGGCGTCGGCGAAGTCCAGGTAGACGCCGAGCCCGGTCGGGCCGACGCCGCGCCCCTCGTCGCAGACGTTCTTCGCGGCCCGGGAGGCGATGTCCCGGGGGACCAGGTTGCCGAAGGACGGGTAGATCCGCTCCAGGTAGTAGTCCCGCTCGTCCTCGGGGATGTCCCTCGGGTTGCGGTTGTCGCCCTTGGCCTTCGGTACCCACACCCGGCCGTCGTTGCGCAGCGACTCGCTCATCAGGGTCAGCTTCGACTGGTGGTCGCCGGAGACCGGGATGCAGGTCGGGTGGATCTGCGTGTAGCAGGGGTTGGCGAAGTACGCGCCCTTGCGGTGCGCCCGCCAGGAGGCGGTGACGTTGCAGCCCTTCGCGTTGGTGGAGAGGTAGAAGACGTTGCCGTAGCCGCCGGAGGCGAGCACGACCGCGTCGGCCAGCTCGGTGGTGATCTCACCGGTGACCAGGTCGCGAACCACGATGCCGCGCGCCCGGCCGTCGACGACGACCAGCTCCAGCATCTCGTGGCGGGCGTTCATCTCCACGTTGCCCAGGCCGATCTGCCGCTCCAGGGCCTGGTACGCGCCGAGCAGCAGCTGCTGGCCCGTCTGTCCCCGCGCGTAGAAGGTGCGCTGTACCTGCGCGCCGCCGAAGGAGCGGGTGTCCAGCAGGCCGCCGTACTCGCGGGCGAACGGGACGCCCTGGGCGACGCACTGGTCGATGATGTTGACCGAGACCTCGGCCAGCCGGTGCACGTTCGACTCGCGGGAGCGGAAGTCGCCGCCCTTGACGGTGTCGTAGAAGAGCCGGTGCACCGAGTCGCCGTCGTTGCGGTAGTTCTTCGCGGCGTTGATGCCACCCTGCGCGGCGATCGAGTGGGCCCGGCGCGGGCTGTCCTGGTAGCAGTAGGACCTGACGTGGTAACCCTGCTCGGCCAGCGTCGCCGCGGCGGAGCCGCCGGCCAGACCGGTGCCCACCACGATCACGGTCAGCTTCCGGCGGTTGGCCGGGTTGACCAGCTTCGCCTCGAAGCGGCGGCGCTCCCACCGGGTCTCGATGGGGCCGTCCGGGGCCTTGGTGTCGGCGATCGGGTCGCCTTCGGTGTAGAGATCCATGTCAGGACACCAATCCGGTGAGTACGGCGAACGGGACCACCAGGTAGCCGGCGCAGAGCGCGACGGCGAAGACCAGCGCGGCGGCCCGGGCCCGGCGCTCGCCCTTCGGGGTCTGCTGGCCGAGGCTGCGGAACGCGCTGGCAGCGCCGTGCCGCAGGTGGAAGCCGAGCGTGACGATCGCCAGCGCGTAGAAGAGCGTGACGTACCAGCGCTCCGGGGCGAAGTCGGCGACCACGTTGCCGTACGGGTTGCTCAGGTCGCCCTGCGGGTTCAGGTGACCGGTGGTCAGGTCCAGGATGTGATAGATCACGAAGAGCAGGATGATCACCCCACCCCAGCGCATCGTGCGGGCCGCGTAGTTGACGTGCACCTTGCGGCGGTGCGCGTACGCCACGGGGCGGGCGGCGCGGGCGCGCATCGCCAGGACTGTGGCGGCCCCGATGTGGCCCAGCACGGCCACGGTCAGCACGGTCCGCTGGATCCACAGGTACCAGGTCGACGGCAGCAGCGGCGTCCCGATCTCGCGCAGCCAGTGCGCGTAGTGGTCGAACGAGGTCTCCCCCGTGAACACCTTCAGGTTGCCGAGCATGTGCGCGACGAGGAACAGCACAAGGAGGATGCCCGTCACCGCCATGAGGGCCTTGAGGCCCACGTTCGAGCGGATGGGCGACCGAGTTTTCGCGATTACCACGCGACCGACGCTAGGAGCAGTTTGATCAGTCGTCCAATGCATCGACCTCGCAGTCTTGATAGCCATAAGCTATCTAGGTGCAGCTCCATCAGCTCCGGTACTTCGTCGCGGTCGCAGAAGTACGACATTTCACCCAAGCGGCCGACCTCGTGGGCATCACCCAGCCGTCTTTGAGTAAGCAAATTCACGCCCTGGAGACCGACCTCGGGGCCCCGTTGTTCGAGCGGGTAAGGGGCAACATCACCCTGACCACGGCGGGCGAGGTGCTACTGCCGCTGGCCAAGCGGATCCTCGCCGACGTGGAGACCGCCACCCGGGAGGTGCAGGAGCTGGTCGGGCTGCGCCGCGGCCGGGTGCGGCTCGGCGCCACGCCCAGCCTGGCCACCGCCCTCGCGCCCCCGGTGCTGCGCCGGTTCCGCGACGCCCACCCCACCGTCGACCTGCGGGTGGAGGAGGGCGGCTCCCAGGACCTGGTCCGCGACCTGCTCCGCGGCGACCTCGACCTGGCGCTGATCATCATGCCCTCAGCCGGCACCGACCCGGGGCTGCGCGCCGACCCGATCCTGCGGGAGAGCCTGGTGGTCGCGTCGGTGGACCCGCTCCCGGGTGCCCCCGACGGCGGCGAGCTGCGCATCACCGACCTGCGCGACCAGCCGCTGGTGATGTTCCGCGAGGGCTACGACCTGCGCGACGCGACCCTCCAGGCGTGCCGGGAGGCCGGCTTCGAGCCGACCCTGTCGGTGGACGGCGGGGAGATGGACGCGGTGCTCAGCTTCGTCGAGGCGGGGCTCGGCGTCGCGCTGGTGCCCGGCATCGTGGTGGCCCGCCGTCCCGCCATCCGGGTCACCCGGCTCGCCCCGCCCGGCGTACGGCGCACCATCGCGGTGGCCCGCCGCCGCGACGTGGTGCCCACCCATGCCGGCCGCGAGCTGCGCCGCATCCTCCTCGAGTACGTCCACGACGCCACCGCCGCCCAAACCCTCCCCCCCGGCGTAGAACCCCTCTAACCCCCACCCCACCCCCACCCCACCCCCGCGATCTTGCAGTTTCGGACGGGACAAAGCCCGCAGAAGCCTCAAAACGAGGGCACAAACTGCAAGATCGCGCGGAGCTGCCTTTCCCTGACGGAGTCGCAACGTGCAGCACTTCGGGCCGCCGCCGGCCTT
>NZ_JBEYER010000020.1:0-82516 GCF_040634005.1 Micromonospora sp. NPDC007271 | reverse complement strand
CCGCTCTTCTCCAGGCGGGTGACCAGCCGCGACGTCCCGGACTGGCTCAGGCCGACGCGGCTCACGCCGCGCGCCCTTCGCCGTACCGGAATCCGGCGCGGCACCGACCGGCCGCTGAAAGACTCGTGCGGTGAGCGGCTTCGGGTGGCGGCGGCGCTTGGGGCCCGCGGTGCCGGTGGCTCCCGCGGCCCGGGTGGACCGGTTCGAGATCTTCTTCGACCTGGTCTTCGTCTTCTCGTTCTTCATCATCACCCGCTCCACCGCGCAGGACATCCGCGGCGGGGCGCTGCTGCACGCCCTGCTGGTCCTCGCCGTGCTCTGGTGGTCGTGGGTGGTGCACAGCGTGGTCGCCACCCGGATCCGGCTCGGCGAGGGCTTCGTGCCGGTGCTGATGACGGTCGGCATGGCAGCCCTGTTCACCTTCGCCCTGTCGCTGCCGCAGGCGTTCCAGGACGTGCGGGGCAATGCCGCGGGGCCGGTCGTCGCGGCGGTCAGCTACATCGTGGTCCGCCTGGTGCACATGCTGCTCTACCTGCACGCGGTGCGGGACAGCCCGAACGAGCGCCGGCAGTTGATGCGGTTCGCCCCGGAGGTGGTGGGCAGCACCCTGCTGCTGCTCGCCGCCGCGCTGATCCCCCCGGCCATGCACGAGTCCGCCGCGGCGCCGCTCGTCCGGGACGGGCTGTGGGCCCTGGTCGTGCTGCTCCAGTACACCACCGGCCAACTCGCCGGCACCTGGGGTTGGGGCGTCGCCTCGGCGGAGCACTGGACCGAGCGATACGACCTGATCCTTATCATCGCGCTGGGCGAGTCGGTCATCTCGGTCGGCGTCGGGAGCAACCTGATCGGGCAGCCGCCCACCCTGGTGGCCGTGGCGGCGGCGGTGCTCAGCATCTTCTTCACCGCCGCGCTCTGGTGGGCGCACTACGACATGATCGGGCCGGCCGCTCGGATCGCCCTGCACGCGGCGGAGGACGGGCCCCGGGTCGCCATGGCCCGGGACGCGTACGCGTACTGCTACCTGCCGATGATCGCCGGCATCATCCTCTTCGCGCTCGGTGCCGAGGCGATCGTCAGTCAGATCACCAACGTGCACGTCTCCAACTGGGCGCCGGCGCGCGGTCCCGCCGAGCCGCTGCTCTTCGGCGGGGTGATCCTGTACCTCGGCGGCAACATGCTGTTCCAGCTGCGGGCCCTGCGCACCCTGAGCTGGACCCGGGTGGGCACCCTGGGGCTGCTCGCCGTCTGCATCCCGCTGGCCGAGCGGATCCCAGCGCTCGGTGCCCTCGCGTTGCTGACCGTGGTCTGCGTGGGCATGGTGGCCGCCGAGGTGGTGATCTTCGAGGAGGGCCGGACGGCGCTGCGCCGGCTGATCTTCGAGGAACGGACCACCCACGAGGCGCACGAGGCCGCCTACCGGGCCCGCTGGCACGAGCCGAACGAGCCGGACGAGGGCGAGTGACCCGGGCGCGGGCTGCCGTGATGTGCCGGGCGGCTCGGGTCACGGCCGGGGGGTCACGGGTCGTGGTCGGGGCGCCGTGCTGTGGCGGGTCGGCTCCGGCTCAACTGACGGCCCGGCCCCGTTGCCAAGATCCGTATCCACCGGCCCAGTCTCTGCGGTGCCGGATCCGCGCCGGCCGGGGGCCGGGGCCACCACCCGATCGGGTCACCGGCGTAGAATCCGCGGCCAGCGTCGCGGTGCGCCCGGCTCGAAGGCCGCCGAGGGCATGGAGGCGCGGGACAGCAGGGGACCATGTGCACCCATCCCACTCACCGGCCGGGCGGCTGACCACCCTCGGCACCCAGTTGATCGAGATCCACCACTGGCTCCGCGAGGAGCTGGCCCGGCTCCGCGTGAGCCTCGACTCCCCCGGCAACGCCGGCACCGGCCTGTCCCTGGAGCTACGGGCGTACTGCGTCGGCTTCTGCGCGGCACTGGACCGGCACCACACCGGCGAGGACGGCGGCGCGTTCCGCCTCCTCGCCGAGGAGGCGCCCGAGCTGCGACCGGTCCTCGCCGAGCTGAGCGCGGACCACCAGATGGTGGCGGACCTGCTGCGCCGGGTCGACGCCCTGCTCGCCGGGGCGGCCGACGGGCCGGCGGTCCGCGCCGAGCTGGACGGCCTCGCCGCGCTGCTGGAGTCGCACTTCACCTACGAGGAGCGGAAGCTGGTCGCCGCGCTGGACGCGGTGACCGGCGGCACGGCCGAGGAACTGCTCGGCCTCGACGTACCGGATGAGGAGACGAATTGACCACGGGGACGATCAACGCGGCGGCAGCCGGGACCTGGCAGCTCGGCGACTGCACGGTCAACCGGATCGGCTTCGGCGCGATGCGGTTGACCGCCAACGCCGACGGCAGCCCGAGCGACCGGGACCGGGCGATCACGGTGCTGCGCCGGGCGGTAGAGCTGGGCGTGAACCACATCGACACCGCCGCGTTCTACTTCTCGCCGCTGCGCTCGGCCAACGAGCTGATCAACCGGGCGCTCTCGCCGTACCCGGAGGACCTGGTCATCGTCACGAAGGTCGGGCCGGGCAAGGACCCGTCCGGTGAGTGGCTGCCGATGGCCCGCCCCGACCAGCTGCGCGGCCAGGTCGAGGAGAACCTGCGCCAGCTCGGCCGGGACCACCTCGACGTGGTCAACCTCCGGGTGTACGGCCCGGAGCCGCTGGCCGAGCACTTCGGCGCGCTCGCCGAGCTGCGCGACGCCGGGCTGATCCGGCACCTGGGCGTCTCCGCCGTGACCGCGGAGCAGGTCGCCGAGGCGAGGACCATCGCCCCGGTGGTCTGCGTGCAGAACTCGTACGGCCTCGGCTACCGGCAGCGCAACGACGCGCTGATCCGGGACTGCGCCGCGCACGGGATCGCGTTCGTGCCGTTCTTCTCGCTGGCGACGGCCGGGCGGGAGGCCGGCGCGACCGGCGCCGAGCACGACGAGGTACGCGCCGTCGCCCGCGAGCACGACGCGACCCCGGCCCAGGTCCGGCTGGCCTGGACGCTGCACCAGGGGCCGAACGTGCTGGCCATCCCGGGCACTGGCAACCCCGACCACCTGGCGCAGAACGTCGCTGCCGGTGCCCTCCGCCTCACCTCCACCGACCTGGCCCGCCTCGCCGCCCTCCACGCGAAAGGAGGGGCCGCCTCCTGACGCCTGGCGTTGTACCGGGGGCCCCTGCTGACCAGCCGCTCGGGATTCGCCCATTGGCAGAATCGGGGGGTGTCGGCTGGCCGGGGCGGGTGCGGGCGCACCATGCTGGGGCGATGGCGATCTTCTCCGTACAGGCCCGACCGACCGACGCGGCGAGCTGGCTCGACCTGGCCCGCCGGGTCGAGGCGGCCGGCTTCGACGCCCTGTTCGCCGCCGACCACCCCGGCCACGGCGCGTCGCCGTTCGTGGCCCTCGCGGCGGCAGCGGCGGTGACCTCGACGCTGGGCCTCGGCTCGTACGTCTCCAACGCCGGAGTCCGGGAGCCGATCCTGCTCGCCACCGACGTGGCCACCCTCGACGTGGTCTCCGGCGGGCGGGCCCGGCTCGGCATCGGCGCGGGTCACACCCCGGCCGAGTGGCGGGCCGTCGGCCGCGAGCGCCCCGACGTGCAGGGTCGGGTCCGCCGCTGCGTCGCCGTCGCCGAGGCCGTCCGCGACCTGCTGGCCGGCAAGGAGGTCACCGTGGACTCCCCCGACCTGGTCACCCACGCCGCCCGGCTCATCGAGTTCCGGCCGGTGCAGGACCGGGTCCCGCTCACCATGGGTACGGGCAACTCGAAGCTGCTGCGCTGGGCCGGCGCGCACGCCGACGTGGTGGGCCTGATCGGCGCCGGCCGCACCCTTCCCGACGGGTACATGCACGAGGTGCGGTGGCGGGCCGACCAGATCGAGGCCCAGCTCGCCCACGTGGCGGCCGGTGCCGCCGGCCGCGACGCGCCGCCCGCACTGGAGGCGCTGGTCCAGCAGGTCACCGTGACCGACAACGCCGAGGCCGCCGCCGCGAAGTTCGCTGAGCACGCCGGCCTCACCACCGCCGAACTGCTCGCCACGCCGTTCGTGCTGATCGGCACCGAGGACGAGATCGTCACGGCGGTCGCGGAGCATCAGCGCCGCTGGGGGATCACCCGCTTCGTGGTACGCGCCGACGCCGTCGACGCGCTCGCCCCGCTCCTCCCCCGGCTCGCCGCGCTGTCGACGACGAGCACTGTGGCCGCGCGCTCGCTCACGGCTGAGCCGCCACCGTTCGTCCGCAGCCCCGTGGTCGGCGGCGGGACCGCCGACCACGGGAAGCCGGATCAGGCCGTCACGCGGCGGCCCTGAAGGTCGGGTAGTAACCGCCGGACTGCCCGGCGGCCGTCGGGTGGTACGAGATGCTCGTGTCGGCCCAGTTCAACGCGTGCAGCCACTTCTCGCCGTAGGCGCAGAGCTCGTTGCCACGGAAGATCGGGCGGACATCGGCGAAGACGAAGCTGTTCTGGACGGCGGCATTCTTGGTGAGGTCATCCAGCAGGTTGATGCCTTCGTTGATCTTCGCGCGGGACGTCTGGCTGAGGCCGGCGCAGGGGGTGTCGAGCTTGTAGAAGACCGGGTAGGCGATAACCACCACCCGGGCAGACGGCGCTCGCGCGCGAATCGCCTTGTACAGCTCGTCCAGCTTCGGCGGCAGCTCCCTGCGGGCCTTGTCCTCGGCCGCGTTGACGGCCGCGACGCACGCCGACTCGCCGTACACCACGCAGGTGGTCATGACGTCGCTGAACCCGACGTCGTTACCGCCGACGGTGATGCTCACCAGCGTGGTGCTGGTCGACAGGTAGCCCAGCTGGGTGTCGCGCACGCTCGTCGTGGTGGCACCCGAGCAGGCCACGAAGGTGTACGACGCGGGAGCGTTGGCCGTCGCCCACAGCGACGGGTAGGCGTTGGGGCTGCGCCGGCACGAGCCGCTTTCATTGCCGGCGCCCACGCCGGAGGCGTACGAGTCGCCCAGGGCGACGTATCGGACGGTGGAGGCCGCTTGGGCCGGCGTGGCCAGCGCGATCACGCTGGCAATCGCCGTGGCCAGGCCCATGGTGAGGGTTACGAGGCGGGTTTTGAGCACGTCGTCCTCCAGGGGCGGAAGGAGTGATCCGTGGCTATATAGATAGCATTGGATGCTTCTCCCCGGAAGACCCATCGGGACATAAAGCAAAGCCCCGTCAGCGGGCGACGCTAGAAACACCGGGTAGCGCGCGTTGACGAGGTCTCCGCCCGGACCGCTGCGGAGGGACTCGCCGAGTCCATCGTGGACGGTGCCGATGCGGCATTCCGTTCAGTGATCCTGCACGGATCGCTGGGCTGCGGTAATGCTCGCGACCTCGGCGGCATGCCAACGACGGACGGCCGCAAGATCCGGGGTCACCGCGTACCTGGGGGGCCGGCGTTGAACCTGGGCTGGCGGCGGCCGTACGCGGCCGGCTTCTGGAGTGAGGCGGCCGGCACGGCTGGGCGGTGGGACACCGGGCCGGCGCGTTCGGCGCGTCGCGGCGGGAGACACCTCGTCTCGTGAGCGATATGCCGCTGAGTCATATTTATGCCGCACAGGCATATCGCAGAGTGGGGTGGGCTTCGCCGGATGACGCCTCCCCGTGCTTGGGCATCCGCCCGCCGCCGCAGCCGGCACCGAGCAGAGCAGCGAATTTCGGACTGTCGAGGTCGTGGATGTGCTGGTGCCCGCCGTACGCGAGGTGGCCTTCGTGGAACGTGGTGGTCACTGGATCAAGAGCCGCCGATACGCGGACCAGCCCGAGCCGAGCGACTTCGGTCTGTTGGCGGCGTCTCACCTGCAGTTGCTCAGGTGGCAGGGCCGGCGGATCCGGGCACCTGTAGCAGGATGGGGTTGTGCTCGCCGAACCGACGATGCTCCTCGTCCACAGTCCGCTCCTCACCCCGGCGACGTGGGATGCCCTGCGGCCGCACCTCGAAGCAGCGGGGTGGCGCGTGGCCGTACCCGATCTTCGCCCTCTGGTCGAGGCGCCGTCCTTCTACGCGGCGGTCTGCGCGGCAGCGGCTGCCAGCGTCGCCCCCGGTGCGCCCATCGTCGTCGTCGGCCACAGCCGCGCAGGCCCTTACTTGCCCGGCATCGCCGACGCGGTCGGCAGCGACCAACTCGACGTCGTCTTCCTGGACGCCCGCCTGCCACACCCCGGCACCAGCTGGATCGGGTCAATGCCGCCGGAGCGGGCCACGTGGCTGCGGGAGATCGCAGTGTCGGGCCGCCTGCCGACGTGGGACACCTGGTTCCCCGCCAGCTCCCTCGACGACCTCCTGCCCGACCCCGACCAGCGGCGCCACGTGCTGCACGGCTTACCCGAGCTGCCGTGGAAGGTCGCCTCCGAGGTACTGCCCGAGCCGGGCGGGGCGTGGAACTCGGCCAGGCACGTCTACCTCCAGCTGAGCGCCGCGTACCAGTCCACGGCAGAGCAGGCGGAAGAACGCGGGTACCGGGTCTGCCGCCGGGACGCCGATCACCTGGCGATGGTCACGCAGCCCGCGATGGTCACGGATCTACTTCTGACGGCCTTACCGGCATAGCCAGGGTCCTCCCCCACCCGCCTCCTCTGTAGCACTCCGTAGCACAGGGGTTAAACTGTCGTCGTGGCTGAGCAAGCTCCTCGCGAAATCACGCAGCGCGAGCTGCGGAATGACTCCGGCGCCATCATGCGCGGCGTTGAGCGCGGAGAGTCGTTCACAATCACCCGCAACGGCACTCCGATCGGTCGCCTGATCCCTATCCGGCGGCGTACCTTCGTTCCCCGAGCCGAGGTCATGGCGGCCTTCGCGACCGCGCCGGTACTTGACGAGGCGAGATTCCGTCGGGACCTCGACGCGGCGATCGGACAGGACCTTCTCGATCGTGAGTGGTGAACTCCCCCTTCGCGGCCTGATCGACACCAACATCGTCATCCACCTCGCCGGTCTGAATCCGGCAGAGCTACCGGACGAGATGGTGATCAGCGCCGTCACGCTCGCGGAACTGTCCGCAGGGCCCCACCACACCGACGACCCGCGGGAAAGGGCGCGCCGGATGAGCGTCCTTCAACACGTCGAAGCGACGTTCGAGCCGCTGCCGTTCGACGCCGAGGCGGCGCGAGCATTCGGTCTGATCAGCGCGGCCGTACTCGCCACCGGGCGCGGTACCCGCCGCAGGATCGCCGACCTCATGATCGCTTCAGTGGCCCACACAAACGGCCTGCCGCTCTACACCACCAACCCTGCTGACTTCGAGGGGTTGAACGGGCTCGTCGCGGTGCACGCCGTCAACCGCCCAGCTTGATCAACTCCACGTCCCCGTAGATAGCGAGGAGCAACGCGCTATGTTTGCGCGCCTCCTCGATCGGTGACGAAGACCCCGAGGCCGTGTACGCCTTCGACCAATCCTTCGGTCTTCAGCACGATCATGGCGTGGTTGACCACCCCTGCCGATACACCATGCTGGCTACAGAGCTGTGCGGTGGACGGCAACTTGTCGCCTGGGGCAAGTTCTCCGGACGCAATCTGCTCGCGGATGAGGTCCGCGAGCTGCGCCCACTTGGGCTTGGCGGGCATCTGCTCTCCCTGGTCTGCACCGCCATTTGATCACGCCTTGCTTCTACCGACAAGTAAGAGGTACTGAGTGGTTGACCTATGAGCAGTACTAAGTATAAGTTCGTGCCGACCCGCTCACCTGGTCTGCAAACCGCGAGCTGGTCACCCCGTAGGACCACCCGGCCGGTTACTCCCCCGGTAGTCGGCCGGGTGCCACCCCCTGCTCGCCGCAGGTCACGGCGGGCTCGTGAGCAGGCCCGGGGCGGGTGCCGGGCTCCGGCCGACCATGCGCGCGCACGGCCGACCCCGCCCGTCTCGGTGCCGCACCTAAGAGAGGCGGAGCAGCGTGCGGTCGGTGGTTGATGAACCGGTGGATGCGATGGAGAAGGTGCTCGGCGAGCTGCCGATGCCGTGGGTGGTGACGGTCGAGGATGTGCGCCTGGCCATCCGGGCGGTGCTGGTGCACGTACCCGAGGAATGGCCCACCGGCCCGCTGTGCCGCAGCGACCGGACCCCGTACCCCTGCCTGCTGCACCGCTGGGGACGGCGGGTGCTGCGCTCGCGCGGCCTGCCCAACGACCTGATCGACGAGCTGGCGACCCGCGGCGAGACGCTGGTCCGCGTACCCGATGGGGGGCGGTGAGGATGTGGCCGCGACGGAACGCAGGGCCGGTGCCGCTCGCACCCCGGCACCGGCGGACCTGGCGGCGCGGGCGGCGCTGGTGCTCGTGCGGCCTGCGCTGGACCGCCTGCCCGGACCGGCACGCGCCCGTGCCTACCGAGCCGCCCGCACCACCGCCGAACAGCCGGTGGTGGGACGAGGTGACCCGGGCGAACCCGCAGGTCGGGCGGGTCGGCTGGCTCACCCCGGCGCAGACCTGGCGGGCCAACGGCGGCCGGTGGTGAGTCGGCCGCACACGCCGATCCGGCCGCTCTGGCTCTGCCGGGCCTGCGCCGCGCCCTGGCCGTGCCCGGCCGCCCGGCTCACCCTGCTGCGCGAGTACGCCGAGGACCGGGTGGCGCTCCTGGTCTACCTCGGCGGGATGCTGCACGACGCGGCCGGCGAGTTGCACATCCTGCACCCGGACGACGGGCCCGAGCCGGGGCAGCTGTTCGCCCGCTTCCTCGGCTGGGCCTGCCGAACAGCCACCGCCACGCCCGGCCTACTCGACGAAGCAGTAGACGGGGAGTAGGAAATGCCGAAGCCTGCGTCGACCTCGATCACCGGTGAGCTTCCGGGGAGACCGGCCGCCGAGAGGTTGTCCGCAAGCGGTTCGACCAGCATCGGCGTCAACTTCTGGAGTTGCTCGACCCGTCCGGCCCGGTCTCTCGGCTGAGCAGCTGGAACTCGCTGGTGAACGAGATCGATCAGGTGGTCAAGGGCTGGCAGTAGTTAAGAACGTGGCGGCGACGGATGACGCGACACTTTTCCTGGCATCCAGGCAACCGGCGGTGGCCCAGCAGCGTGTACCTCGTCATGGCAGAAAGCCGAGCCCATGATGGCTGAGGAGAGCACCTTCGCGGACTTCTACCGCGACACCTACCGGGGCCTCGTCACGCAGCTGGTCGCCTACACCGGCGACCTGCCCGAGGCGCAGGACATCGCCCAGGAGGTGTATGTCCGGGCCTGGCTGCGATGGTCTCGGCTGAGCGGCTACGACAACCCGCGCGCGTGGGTCGGCAAGGTCGGCCACCACCTGGCGATCAGCCGGTGGCGGCGGGCCCGGGTCGCGTTGTCCACCTGGACCCGGCACGGTCCGCCGGCGCCGCCAGCTGAGCCGGACGGCGCCACGCTCGACCTGATCAACGCGCTCAAACGGCTGCCCGAGCCGCAGCGCCGCGCCCTGGTGCTGTTCCATCTCGGCGACTTGTCGGTCGGCGACATCGCCCGCGCCGAAGGCACGCCCGAAGGCACCATCAAGGCGCGCCTGGCCAGGGGACGCCAAGCGTTGGCGCCCATGCTCGCCACGGACGCATTGGATGTGAGCCAACAGTGAACCCAGACGAGGCAGCGCAGACGCAGGCCGTCGACGACGCGTTCCGCGGGCTGCGGACGCGGGTGGGTCCGTCGGTCGCCGGGCCGCCCGCCACGCAGATCGTCGCCCGGGGCCGCCGCCGCCGAGCCGGACACGTCACGCTCGCCGCGGTCGCGGTGCTCGCCGTACTCACCGGTGGCTACGCGGCCGTGGGGGACGGGCTCGCCGGCACGCGGCCGAACCTTCCGCCCGCCGCGACGGTGACCGCGCCGGCGCCGACCAGCCCGGTCAAGGCGCCCCCGACCGGCGACCGCACCCAGGACGCCAAGATCCCCGACGGCTTCCTGCTGCGCGATCAAGAAACGGACATAGCCGACCAATCCAACGACCTGTCGCCGTGCTTCGGCGAGCCGGCGATGCAGCGGTCCGCCAGCCAGCGCGTCGGTCCGCCAGCCACTGAGGTCAACATCACGCAGCACCTTTACGTCTACCCGGACCAGAGCACGGCCCATTCGATCATGCGCAATGTCCGGCAGCAGCTGCAGAGCTGCAGCGGCTTCCCGGGCGCCAGGGTGCTCAAGAAGGCGGCCAGCCCAGAGTGGGGCGACGAGGCGGCGACGATCACGCTCGCCCTGCCGGCCGACGGCGCCGGCGAGCACACCGGCGCGCCGGTGCGGTATGACGTGGTCCGGGTCGGCGCCGCGATCGTCGAGGTCTGGGGCTACCCCGAGATCCCGCAGATCGATCAGGACGCGCAGGCCCTCGTCGGCCGGCTCTGCTACTACGACGTCAACTGCTCGCCGAAGGCGGGCCGGCCGGCGGCGCTGCCGAAGCTGACCAACGGCGGCGAGGCGTGGGTCGCGGTGCTCGAGGTGATCGAGCCGACGGATCCGAAACCGCTGCCCGGCAAGAGCATCGCGGCCGCCGCCGAACTGGGCTACCACGCCACGGTCGTGCCGACCGAGTGCGACGACGGCGCCGACAGCGCGCTCGGGTTGACCGGGTCGGCCAACCGCTACACGGCGGTGTACTTCGCGAGCCAGGCCGACGCCCAGGCGTTCGCGGCCGCCCTTCCGGCGTTGCGGGTGAAGGTGCTCAAGGTCCGCACCTACTGCGTCTGACAAACTCCCACGCTGCGGCGGCTTCCCCGATCCGCCGCAGCGTGGGCAAATCCTCACCCCATGCGCGCCAGGCCAAACCGCGACCCGAACAGGTCACTTCCCCGAACAGGACGGAGCGCGGGACCGGCGAGTGACTCAGGCCGCTCAACGCATCGCGCACCGGCTCCGTATCCGAAGATATGAGCATGCGGATCCTCATGGCCGGCGCGTCCGGCTTCCTCGGCACCCGGCTGGTCGACCGACTCACCGCGGACGGGCACCAGATCACCCGCCTGGTCCGCCGCGCACCGCGCACGCCCGACGAGCGGCAGTGGAACCCGTCGGCGGCGCAGCTCGACCCGGCGGTGGTCGCGGACGCCGACGCGGTCGTCAACCTGGCCGGCGCCGGGGTGGGCGACCGGCGCTGGAACAACGAGTACAAGCAGTTGATCCGCTCCAGCCGGGTGGACACCACGACGACCCTGGCGATCAGGATCGCCGAGCTGTCCGCCGAGGACCGGCCCGCGGTGCTGCTCAACTCCTCCGCCGTCGGCTGGTACGGCAACACCGGCGACCGGGCGGTCGAGGAGGACTCTCCGGCGGGCGAGGGTTTCCTGGCCGACGTCTGCCGGGTCTGGGAGGCCGCGACCCGGCCGGCCGAGGACGCCGGCGTACGGGTGGTGCGGCTGCGCATCGGGCTGCCGCTGCACCGCGACGGCGGCCTGCTCAAGCCGCAGCTGCTCCCGTTCCGGCTCGGCATCGCCGGGCGGTTGGGCAGCGGCCGGCAGTGGCTGCCCTGGATCTCGATGCGCGACTGGCTGGACGCGGTCGCCCTCCTGCTGGCCCGCGACGATCTCGCCGGCCCGGTCAACCTGGTCGGCCCGAACCCGGTCACCAACGCGGAGTTCACCAAGGAACTGGCCCGCCAGCTGCACCGGCCGGCGATCATCCCGATCCCCGCGCTGGCCCTGAAGATCGCCCTGGGCGGCTTCGCCCACGAGGCTCTGACCAGCACCCGGGTCCTCCCCGGCGTGCTCACCAGGGCCGCGTTCACCTGGGCCCACCCCGACCTTCCGTCCGCCCTGCACGCCGCCCTCACCGAGTGACCCGGCGAGGGCGGCGGGTGCGACCGCCAGGCGCGGTCAGCAGCCGATGACCCAGTAGTTCGGGCCGGTCTGCTTCAGGGTGGTGGTGTAGTAGGTGTTGTAGAGGCCCATCTTCTGGTTGCTGCCCAGCGCGTACGCGTAGCCGCCGGACTGGTACGCCCGGCCGGCGGCCACATGCGCGTAGTTGCTGGCGGTGACGCAGGTCGGCGAGGGCGACGGGGACGCGGTCGCCGTCGGGGTCGGGCTGGGCGAGGAGCCGCCGAGGCCGAAGAAGAGCGCGTCCCGGTACGTCGAGCAGATGGTGTCCAGGAAGTACGCCGTCGCGGTCCCGCACTGGTCGGTGGCCGAGCCCGGGTCGACCGGCGTGCCGTGGCCCATCCCGGAGACCCGGTAGACCCGGACCGCGTCGTTGCCGTACACCTCGAGGCTGGTGCCGGCGGGCAGCGAGGCGGTGCTGGTCGGGGTCTGCGAGACGCCGAGCACGTTGGTCCACTGGTCGCGGGATTCGGTGGCGTTGGCCACCGCCACCGTGTAGTCGCTGGTGCCGTGCCAGATCGCCACCCGGGGCCGGGGGCCGGCGTACCCGGAGTAGGCGCCCCGGACCAGGTCGCCCCACTGCGCCGGGGTCTTGTCGACGCCCGGGCTCATGCAGCTGTACGCGGTGGTGGTGCTGGTGGCGCAGCGGTACGGAATGCCGGCGATGACCGAGCCGGCGGCGAAGACGTCCGGGTAGGTCGCGAGCATGACCGCGCTCATCGCGCCGCCCGCGGAGAGGCCGCTGACGTACACGCGGCTGGCGTCGATGCCGTAGTTGGTCTTCGCGTGGTCGACCATCTGCTTGATCGACAGGGCCTCGCCCTGGCCGCGTGCGGTGTCTCCGGTCTCGAACCAGTTGAAGCAGGAGCTGGAGTTGTTGGCGGCCGGCTGCTGCGGCACGATCAGCGCGAACTTCCACAGGTCGGCGTACTTCTGCCAACCCGAGTTGGCGAAGTAGCCGGAGGCGTTCTGGGTGCAGCCGTGCAGCAGCACCACGGCCGGCGCGTTGGCCGGCAGTCCGTCCGGGCGGTACGCGTACATGGCGAGGTTGCCCGGGTTGGAGCCGAAGCTGGCGACCTGGGTGAGGGTGGCGGCCTGGGCGGGCGGGGCGACGGCGAGCACGGTGGCCGCGGCCAGCACGACGCCGGCCGCCGCCCCGGCGAGCCGGGTGAGGATGGATGGGGAGCGGCGCACGGCGACCTCCTGGGGGAATTGTGAACCGGGTCACCTGGGATTTGCCGCGACGTTACGTCCGTGTTTCGTCACCCGACATGGCCGCCGCCAACATATTCACCAACATCGAAGTGTGTCACGGCCGGACGAAGTCAAGGTTCCGGGTCTGCCCGGCGTGTCCCGGTCCGGTTGGTAACGTCCGCTGCGTGCCGACTACCCCGTCGCCGGCCACCGAGCCGTCGCCCGCGCGTGTCGCGCCGAACCGGCGCGCCGACCTGGTGGTGGTGCTCGCCGCGGCGGCGCTGGCCGTCTGGGTGACCAGCGGCATGTGGTGGAGCCCGAACACCCGCGCGATCACGGTCAACTCCAGCGACCAGGCGCTCTTCGAGTGGCTGCTCGCCTTCGGCGGGCACGCGGTCACCCACGGCGAGAACCCGTTCTTCACGCACCTGCTGAACGTCCCGGACGGGGTGAACCTCGCGGTCAACACCTCGATCACCGTGTACGCGGTGGTCTTCGCGCCGCTGACGTACCTGATCGGGCCGCCCGCCACGTTCCTGGCGATCCTCACCCTCAACCTCGTCGCCACCGCGGTGGCCTGGTACTGGCTGCTCAGCCGATACCTGGTGGGCAGCCGGCTGGCCGCCGGGGTGGGGGCCCTGTTCATCGGCTACTGCCCGGCGATGGTCTCGCACGCCAACGCTCACCTGAACTGGACCGCCGGCTGGCTGGTGCCGCTGCTGGTCTGGGGCGTGTTCCGGCTGCGCCGCCCCGGCCGGGCCGTACGCGGCGGGATCGTGCTCGGCCTGCTGGTGGCGCTCGCCTTCTCGATCGCCGCCGAGGGACTCTTCTTCACCGCCCTGGCGGTCGCCCTGTTCCTGGTGCTGTGGGCGGTGCACCCGAGCCGGTGGGCCCAGATCCGCGCCGCGCTGCCGCGCTTCCTGGGCGGGCTCGGGGTGACCGCGCTGGTGGCCGGGGTGCTGCTGGCGTACCCGCTGTGGCTGCACTTCGCCGGGCCGCAGCGCTTCCACGGCACCGGCTTCGACCCGCTCATCCACTCCGAGGACATCGCCGCGTACGGGTCGTACCCGCGCCGGTCCCTCGCGGGCTGGGCCGGGCTGGGCACCTCCCTGGCCCCCAACCCGACCGAGGAGAACTCGTTCTTCGGAATTCCCCTGCTGCTGCTCGGCGTGGCCTGCTTCGGCGTGCTCTGGTGGCGCGCGGAGCAGGCGTTCCGGGCCACCCTCACCGCGCTCGGCGGCACCGCAGTGGTCTTCGCGGTGCTCTCCTGGGGGCCCCGGGCCAGGTGGAACGGCCGCCGGACGCACCAGATCCTCCCGTTCGGGGTGCTGGACAACCTGCCGGTGATCAACGCGGCGCTGCCGTCCCGGCTCGCGCTGGTGGTCGCCCCGGTGATCGGACTGCTGCTGGCGTACACCGTCGACCAGCTCCGGACCCGGCCGCCCCGGCACCGCGCCACGTCGGCGGCCTGGGCGCTCGGCTTCGCCGTCGCGCTGCTGCCGCTGCTGCCCACCCCGCTGCTGACCAGCGTGCGGGAACCGATCCCGCAGTTCATCACCAGCGGCCACTGGCAGCAGTACGTCTCACCCGGCGGGGTGCTCACCCCGCTGCCGCTGACCGTCGACGTCACCCCCGACGGGCAGCGCTGGCAGGCGTACGCCCTGGCCCACCGGCAGGGCGAGTTCCACATCCCGGCCGGGTTCTTCCTCGGCCCCGGCGGGCCGGGGGGACGAGGCCGGATCGGGCCGGTGCCGCGGACCTTCGACTCGCTGATGGACCAGGCCGGGCGGACCGGGCTGCCGCCGATCGTCACCGAGGGCAGCATCCGGGAATCCCTCGCGGACCTGCACCACTGGCGGGTCGAGGTCGTGATCCTGGCCGACCGGGTGCACGGCGCCAAGTACAACATCGACGAGGACGCCGTACGCCGCACCGCCACCGCGCTGCTCGGGGAGCCGCAGCGGGTGGACGACGTCTGGCTCTGGAAGGTCCCGCCGCCCTGACGCTCCCACCCTGACGCTCCCGCCGCCTGACGCGACGAGGCTCACGGCGCGCGCCGGCCGGTCGCGGGATTAGGCTGGGCGGGTGAGCGTGACGACTTCCGGGCTGACCCCCGTCCACGCCGGTGTGCTCGACTACCAGGCCGCCTGGGACGAGCAGCGCCGGCTGCACGAGGCCGTGGTGGCCGGCGAGCAGGGCGACACCGTGCTGCTGCTGGAGCACCCCAGCGTCTACACCGCCGGCAAGCGGACCGAGCCGTGGGACCGCCCGATGGACGGCACCCCGGTGATCGACGTGGACCGCGGCGGCAAGATCACCTGGCACGGGCCGGGGCAGCTCGTCGGCTACCCGATCCTCAAGCTGCCCGACCCGGTGGACGTGGTCGCGTACGTCCGGCGGGTGGAGCAGATGCTGATCGACGTCTGCGCCGAGTTCGGGCTGGCCGCCGGTCGGGTCGAGGGGCGCAGCGGCGTCTGGGTGCCGGAGGACGACCGGGGTCCGGCCCGCAAGGTCGCCGCGATCGGCATCCGGGTGGCCCGGGGCGTGACCCTGCACGGCTTCTCGATCAACTGCGACTGCGACCTGACGTACTTCGACCGGATCGTGCCGTGCGGCATCCGGGACGCCGGCACCACCTCCCTCACCGCCGAGCTGGGCCGGCCGGTCACCGTCGCCGACGTGCTCCCGGTGGTCGAGCGCCACCTGCCGACCCTGGTCCGGGTCGAGGCCTGACCGCGTGCGGATCGATCTCGTCACCCTGGTCGTCGCCGACTACGACCCGGCGATCATCTTCTTCACCGAGGTGCTCGGCTTCGAGTTGGTCGAGGACAAGCCGTCGCTCACCAACGACGGCCGCCCGAAGCGCTGGGTGGTGGTCCGCCCGCCCGGCGGCGGGACCGGGCTGCTGCTGGCCCGCGCCGACGGCGAGCGGCAGGAGGCCGTGGTCGGCGACCAGACCGCCGGCCGGGTCGGCTTCTTCCTCCAGGTCGACGACTTCGACGTCACCTACCGGCGGATGCGCGAGGCGAACGTCGAGTTCGTCAAGCCGCCCCGCACCGAGCCCTACGGTCGGGTCGCCGTCTTCCGCGACCTCGCCGGCAACCTGTGGGACCTGCTCGGTCCCGCCTGACCGGAAAGGACCCGGATGACCGTCGACCTGACGTCGACCCAGCAGCGGATCGCCGCCGAGCTCCACGTGGCGTCGGCCTTCGACGCCGAGGAGGAGATCGAGCGGCGGGTCGTCTTCCTCGCCGACCGCCTGGTCGACACCGGGCTGACCGCGCTGGTCCTCGGCATCAGCGGCGGGGTGGACTCCACCACCGCCGGGCGGCTCTGCCAGCTCGCCGTCGAACGGGCCCGCGACGCCGGCCACCCGGCGGTCTTCGTGGCGATGCGCCTGCCGTACGGGGTGCAGGCCGACGAGCAGCACGCCCAGGCGGCCCTGAGCTTCATCCGGCCCGACCGGGTGCTCACGGTCGACGTCAAGCCGGCCAGCGACGCCGCCCTGGACGCGCTGGTGGCGGCTGGGCTGGCCTTCACCGACGCCGCACAGCAGGACTTCGTGCACGGCAACGTCAAGGCCCGGCAACGCATGATCGCCCAGTACGCGGTCGCCGGGGCGATGGGCGGGCTGGTCGTCGGCACCGACCACGCGGCCGAGGCGGTCACCGGCTTCTTCACCAAGCACGGCGACGGGGCGGCGGACGTGGTGCCGCTCACCGGGCTGACCAAGCGTCGGGTCCGCGCGCTCGCCCGGGCGCTCGGCGCCCCGGCCGAACTGGTCGGCAAGGCACCCACCGCCGACCTGGAGAGCCTGGCCCCGGGCAAGCTCGACGAGGACGCGCTCGGCCTGACGTACGAGCAGATCGACGACTACCTGGAGGGCCGGCCGGTCCCGGCGGAGGTGGCGGAGGCCCTGGTGGCCCGCTACCGGGCCACCGACCACAAGCGCCGGCTCCCGATCGCACCCCCGGGCCCGCTGGACGGCCGCGAGGCGGACGACCAGCTCACCGCCCGGCAGGCTGACCGGGTCACCGCCCGGCAGGGTTGAGCAGTCAGCGCCCGGCGGGCCTGATCCGCGCCCGCAACCACGGTTCGCAGAGCACGATCAGGCCACCGATGGCGGCACCGATCACCGTCTCCACCCCTCGGTCGTAGAGGAGCTGACCGGCCGGGCGGGGCGCCGCGAGCTGACCCATCAGCAGCGCCATCGGGGTGATGAACAGCAGCGCCAGGCCGTAGTTGCGCCCGACCAGCAGCTCGGTGACGATCTGCAACCCCGCCACGACCAGCACGGTGGCGTACGGCGACAGGTGCGGCGCCAGCAGCAGCGCGCTGGTCAGCAGCCCGAGCAGCGTGCCGAGGACCCGGTGCGCGGCGCGGACGAGCTGGGCGGTGACGCCCTGGACGCTCAGCGGGGCGACCGCCGCCACCATCGCCCAGTACGGGTGCCCGATCCCGATGGCGGTCGCCGTACCGCCGGCCAGCACCACGGCGAGGCCGTAGCGCACCGGCGCCCAGGTCCACCCGGGTGCCAGCCGTGCCGGCCGGCTCCGCTGCCGCCCGACCAGGCTGCCCACGTTCCCGACCAGCAGCGCGAACAGGGCGCTGAGCCCGGCCACGGCGGCGGCGACCGGCACGGCCGAGACCGGGTGCGGGGCCGAGGCGACCGCACCGAGCGCGAAGACGAGAAACAGCGGCCCCGGCGGGTGCCAGTCCTGCGCGGTGGCGAGCACCGTGCCCAGCGCCGCGACCACCGCGATGACCGGCACCGCGACCCACGCCCGCGACTGGAGCGAGGCGACGAGCACCCCGAGGACGATCGACGCGGTGAGCGCCGCCCCGGCGCTGGCCTGCATCGCCGCCCGGGACAGGTGCACGTGATTGCGCCCGTAGAGCGAGGTGAACGCCCCGAAGACCGCGTACACCGACCAGCTGGGGTGACCCAGCGCGAGCACCGCGAGCAGCGGGACCAGCACACTGACCCCGGCCCGCAGCGCGACCCGGTGGGCGCCCCGGACCGGACGCAGGTGCAGCAGGTCCCGCAGCGTCGCCCGCACCTGCTCGCCCATCCAGTCCTTCATACCCCGCCCGGCTTGTAAGGAAGGGCACCTTGTTAACAGACGGGTGTTAACAAGGTGCCCTTCCTTACCGCTCAGGGGGTGAGGCGGTGCAGGTCGCGAGGGAAGGCGGTCACCTCCCGGACGTTGGCCGCGCCGGTGAGCCGGGCCACGAAGCGTTCCAGCCCGATCGCGAAACCGCCGTGCGGCGGCATGCCGTGCCGGAACGCGTCCACGTACCCGGCGTACGGCTCGACCGGCTCGCCCCGGGCGGCGAGGGCGGCCAGGTAGTCCTCGTACCGGTGCAGCCGCTGCCCGCCGGTGACCAGCTCCACGCCCCGGAACAGCAGGTCGAAGCCGTTGGAGTAGGCGGGCCGCGCCGGGTCCGGGTGGGTGTAGAAGGGCCGCTTCGCCATCGGGTACCCGGTGACGAAGAGGAAGTCGGAGCCGTGCTCGGCGCGGGCCCACTCGCCCAGGGCCCGCTCGTGCGCCGGGGCGAGGTCGGGCTCGTCGGCCGGCGCCCCGGCGATCGCCAGCGCCTCGGTGAAGTGCACGGCCGGGATCTCGGCCGGCACCTCGGGCACGGTCACCTCGAGCGTGGCGAGCGCGCCGCCGGCCCGCTCGGCGACCGCTCCCAGCATCCCGGCGAGGGTGTCCCGCAGCACGGCCATCACGTCCCGGTGGTCGGCGACGAAGCCCAGCTCGACGTCGAGCGAGGTGTACTGGGCCAGGTGCCGGACGGTGTCGTGCGGCTCGGCCCGGAACACCGGCCCCACCTCGTACACCCGCTCGAAGACGCCGACCATGAGCTGCTTGTAGAACTGCGGCGACTGGGCCAGGTACGCCGGCCGGCCGAACCAGTCCAGCGCGAAGACGTTCGCCCCGCTCTCGGTGGACGAGGCGACCACCTTCGGGGTGTGGATCTCCACGAAGCCGCGGGCGTCCAGGGCGGCCCGGAACCCGGCCACGCCGGCCGCCGAGATGCGCAGCGCCGCCGAGCGGGTCGGATGGCGCAGCGCGGCCGGCGCGTGGTCGAGCTGGGTGGGCAGGGTGGCGGCGAGCGCCGGCCGGTACAGGTCGAACGGCGGGGGCACGGCGGGCGGGCCGAGCGGTCGTACCGCCGGCTCGGCGAGCTCGACCCCGGCGGGCGCGGTGTCGTTCGCGATCACCGTGCCGACGACCTCGACGACCGTCTCCTCGGTGAGCTTCTCGACGGCGGCGCGCACGGCCGGGTCGGTGACCACCACCTGGGCCAGGCCGGCGGCGTCCCGGACGATCAGGAAGGCCACCGACTTGAGCAGCCGGCGGCGGTGCACCCAGCCGGCGATCCGGACGGATTCGCCGACATGGTGGGTGAGCTGGGAAGACAGGATGCGTTGCATGGTGGGCTGCTCCTTGATCAATCGCAACGCCTTCGCCACCCTCGGGCGGCGAAGCATCGCCTCAGCCCCAGGGAGGTGTGGGCGAGCGGGATCCTCGCGGTGCCACCACACCTTCGCCCCCGCTGGAGCGGGAGCCTCGTTCGTCGCCCGGTCACGGGGGCCAGCCGGCGGGCTCTACTGAGCGTCGTTAAGAAGGGGCCCTTCCTCTACCGGAGAGGTTAAGAAGGTGCCCTTCCTTACCCATACGCCGTTCTTCCCGCAGCTCGGGAGGGTCTTCACGCGCCGGCGCCAGACCGCCTTCCAGCAACCGGCGGCTCTCTGCGCTGGCGGGTCGGTGCGCTACTCGGCTCCGTCGCAGCTCTGCCGCGCACGCTAGCACCTCGGCACGGGCCGTGTGACGCCGTTTTCGGGCCCCTGGTGTCCGGCGTCACAACGTTTGCGGCGTGACGGCGGTCGCCCGACGTTCATCGACGGCCGCCGTCCAGCGTAGGCTCGGATTTGTGACGATCGAGCACTCCACGCCGACGACCCCGCAGGCCAGCCGCAGCACCACCGTGGCCCCGGAGGGGCGGCGGCTGCTGCGGATCGAGGCGCGCAACGCCGAGACGCCGATCGAGCGCAAGCCGCCGTGGATCAAGGTCAAGGCCAAGATGGGGCCGGAGTACACGCAGCTGCGCGGGCTGGTCTCGCGCGAGGGGCTGCACACGGTCTGCCAGGAGGCCGGCTGCCCCAACATCTACGAGTGCTGGGAGGACCGGGAGGCCACCTTCCTCATCGGTGGTGACCAGTGCACCCGGCGCTGCGACTTCTGCCAGATCGACACCGGCAAGCCGGCCGAGTTCGACGCCGACGAGCCCCGCCGGGTCGCCGAGTCGGTCGCCGCGATGGGCCTGCGCTACGCCACCATCACCGGCGTCGCCCGCGACGACCTGCCCGACGGCGGCGCCTGGCTCTACGCCGAGACGGTCCGGCAGATCCACGCCCTCCAGTCCGGCTGCGGCGTCGAACTGCTCATCCCCGACTTCAACGCGGTGCCGGAGCAGCTCGCCGAGGTCTTCGGGTCGCGTCCCGAGGTGCTCGCGCACAACGTGGAGACCGTGCCGCGGATCTTCAAGCGGATCCGGCCGGCGTTCCGCTACGAGCGCTCCCTCGACGTGATCCGCCAGGCGCGCGCCGCCGGCCTGGTCACGAAGAGCAACCTGATCCTCGGCATGGGCGAGGAGCGGGCCGAGGTCTCCCAGGCGCTGCGCGACCTGCACGAGGCCGGCTGCGAGCTGATCACCATCACGCAGTACCTGCGCCCCTCCCCCCGGCACCACCCGGTCACCCGCTGGGTCAAGCCGGAGGAGTTCGTCGAGCTGCGCGAGGAGGCCGAGGAGATCGGCTTCGCCGGCGTGATGAGCGGCCCGCTGGTCCGCTCGTCGTACCGCGCCGGCCGGCTCTACCAGCAGGCGCTCAGCGCCCGCGAGGAGGCCGTCACCGCCGGCTGAGGCCGGGCCGGTCGACCTGCCGTGTCACCCCGCCGCCGGCCCCGGCCGGATGCCATGATCACAGGCATGACCGCCGGGGTACGCCAGGAGCCGCGCGACGCCGCCCACCCGCGTACGCCCCGGCGTCCCCGGCTGCCGGTGCTGCTCGCCCTGCTCGTCGGGCTGGCCGGGGTCGGGTACCGGCTGGCGCTGCTGCTCGCCGACGCCCCGCCCACCAACAGCGACGAGGCGACGATGGGGCTGGCCGCCCTGCACATCGCCCGTGGCGAGGACTTCCCGGTCTGGTTCTACGGGCAGGCGTACATGGGGACGCTGGAGGCGTATCTCGCCGCGCCGCTGGTCGCCCTCGTCGGGCCGTCGGTGCTCGCGCTGCGGCTGCCCACCCTCGCCCTGTACGCGCTCTTCCTCGCCCTGTCCTGGCGGCTCACCCGCCGGCTCGGCGGCGACCCCTGGTACGCCCTGCTGGTCGTCGGCATCCTCGCGCTCGGCTCGGACCGGGTCGTGAAGAACCAGCTGATCGCCGGGGGTGGCTACCCCGAGCTGAACCCGGCCGGGGTGGCTCTCGCCCTGCTCACCGTCGGGCTGTGCGCGCGCGGGCCGACGCCGGGCCGGACCGGGCGGCCGGTCCCCGGCGGATCGGGCGGGTCGACCGAGGGTCGGGCCGGACGGCCGGTCCCCGGCGAGCCCGTCGGCGACGCCGAGCCCGACCGCCCGCGCACCGCCGCGCGGCTGTCCCGCTGGGCGGCCTGGGGGCTGGTGTCCGGGCTGATGCTCTGGGTCGACCCGCTGATCCTGCCGTACGTCCTCGGAACCGGCGCGGTGCTGGTGGTGTGGCGGCGGCGGGAGCTGGCCGGCCGGGCGGGGCTGGTCGTGGCGGGCACGCTGCTGTTGGGCGCGGCACCGATGCTGCTGGACAGCCTCCGGCACGGCCGCAACCCGCTCGCCGCGGTGCTGGTCGCCGGGGGCGGGGACGCGGTGGCGGGCTGGGGCGAGCGGCTGTACGGCGGCCTGGTGCTCGGGCCGCCGCTCGGCATGGGCTTCTGCGCACCGAGCCACTGCGCCACCTGGCAGCTCTGGTGGGCGCTGGCGTTCCCGATCCTGCTGCTGCTCGCCGCGCTCGCCGCCGGGCGCACCCTCCGTACGCCGGTGCCGCCGGCCGCCGGCCCGGCACCAACGAGCGAAGACGACCGGCGGGTGTCGGCGGCGGTGCGGCTGGCGCTGCTGGCCGGGGCGGCGGCGGTGCTGGTCGCGTACACGGCGAGCAGCGCGGCCGGGCGGACTCCGGTGGAGAGCTCTCGGTACCTCTCCTGCCTGGCGGTCGCCACGCCCGCCCTGCTCTGGCCACTGTGGCGCCGCGTGTGGCGGGGCCGCCGTCAGCTCGGCGAACCGGCGGTGTCCGGGTCGGAGGGACACCATCGCCTCGCGGACAACGTGGCCGGCACGGCCGGCGGGCGTGGCCCGGCGGGGGGCGGCGGACGCTCCCGGACGGCCGGCATGGCGGCACTCGCCGTGCTGGCCGCCATGCTCGGCACGGCGGGGGTTGCCACCGCCGGAGCGATCGCCCAGGTGCCACCCGTCCAGGCCGAGGCCGAGCGGCACCGGGCGCTCGTCGACACCCTCGGCGACCTCAGCGTACGGCACGTACGCGGCGGTTACTGGACCTGCAACCGGCTCACCTTCGCCACCGCCGAGGACGTGGTCTGCGCGGTGGTCGACGACGAGCTGCGCCCCGGCTTCGACCGGCTGCCCGCGTACCGGCGGGCGGTGACCGACGATCCCGGTGCGGCCTGGGTCGCGCCGGTCGGCTCGCCACTGGCCGACCGGCTCGACCGGCGGGTCGGCCCTGATCGGGGCGACCTGGCGGTGGTCACGGTCGACGGCTGGCGGGTGTACCTGCCCCGCCCGACTGGCCACGGTTGACGAACTCGACGGCGTCGAGGCGATGCGCCGGGCGTCACTTGCCGTAGTAGAAGTCGGCGGCCTCGCCGGCCCGCGCCGGCGCTTTGATCCTCAGTGGCTTCCCGTGGCCACTCATCGTGGTCGTCATCGTCAGCTTCGGGCCCTCGCTGGGAGTGAGCTCCACTGTGATCGAGGTGACCCAGCCCTGGTCGTCGGTCGTGATCGTGAACGGCGACAGGGGCATGCCGAGCGAGACGATGCTCGGTGCGCCCACGGGAAGGAAGGACTTGGCATCCTTACCGTTCGGGTCGAAGCGGCCGGTGTACGTGTGCGGGCCCGCCGGCTGCACCGAGGTGACCGACGCGGCGAACGCCTTCAGGCCGGTCGGGTCGAGCCAGTCGAAGCGCAGGAAGGGATCGTCCCGCCGCACCCGCTTCAGGTCGACGTGCACCCAGCCCTTGTCGTCGGACGGCCGCGAGTAGCTGTCGGCGCCGATCACGATCCGGCTCCCCGCCGACGGGTCCTTCCCGCCGGTCACCGCGATCGTCGACTGGAACCGCCGCGCCTTCGGGTCGAGGGCACCGGTGCCCTTGACTTTCTGCCCCTCGGGCAGGTCGCCGCGCACCGCGTACCGGTGAGCGACGCCCTGCGACCGCTGCAGCGCCGCCACCAACTCGGCCCGGACGTCGGGCGTCGGGGCTGGCGCGGCGGTGCTGGCCTGGGCCGCCGCCCGGGCCTTGGTGGGCTCCTCCGACGCGGTGCAGCCAGCGGTGAGGAGCAGGAGGCCGGCCAGAGCCGGCGTGAACAGTGCCGTGTGGTGGTTCAATGTGCGTTCCCCCGTGCAGGCCGGCCGAAGGCCGGGACGAAGGCACGATAGCGAAATCGGTCGACGCCCGGTGCCCCTCGTCTTTCCCCGATGTCCCTCGCCTGTCCCGGATGTCCCTCGGAGCGGGCGGCGGCCGTCAGGAGGAGGCGCTCGGCCGGCGTGGAGCGGGCGCGGGCGTGGTGAGCAGGCCGAGGCGGTGGGCCAGCGCCGCCGCCTCCACCCGGTTGCTGACGTCCAGCTTGGCGATGATCCGGGACACGTGGACGCTGGCCGTCTTCGGCGAGATGAAGAGCTGCTCGGCGATCCGGCTGTTGCTGTGCCCCTCGGCGACCAGCCGCAGCACCTCCTGTTCGCGGCTGGTGAGCAGGTCCGGGCCGGGACGGCCACCACCGCGCAGCCCGACCCGGCGAGCCAGGACGGCGGCCTGCTCGCCCAGCGGCGTGGCGCCGAGCCGGGCGGCGATGTCGGCGGCCTCGCGTACCGCGTCGGCCACGACATCCCGCTCGCCGGCCGCGGCGGCCGCCTCGGCCAGCCCGAGCAGCGCCCGGCCCAGCGGGTACGGCTGCCCGGCCGCCCGCCACGCCTCCACCGCCGCCCGCCAGGCCGGCAGCACCCCGCCACCAGCACCGTCGGCGTCGCCCGCGCTCGCACCGCCCACGCCAGCACCGCCATCGACCCCGGCACCGGCGAGGATCGCGGTGACCTGGGCGGCGTGCGCCCGTTCCGCCGGGTATCGGGCCGGCAGGGCGGCGGCCAGCCCGGCCACCGCGCCGGCCAGGTCGGCGTCGCCGACCAGCGCGGCGGTACCCGCCGCGGCGGTGAGCACCGGCCAGCCCTCCCGGGGCAGGTCGGCCAGGCGCTCGTCGGCCAGGGCGGCGCGGGCTGCCTGGAGCGCCGCCACCTTGTCGTCGGCGGCGAGGGCTGCCTCGATCCGCAGCTCGCGCAGCGGCAGCCGGTGGTTCGGCCAGAGGTACGGCCGGGCCAGGAACGCCAGCGCCCGGCCGACCAGCTCGTCGGCGGTGGGGTGCGCCCGGGCCAGCCGCAGCCCGGCCCGGAGCTGGAGCCAGTGCAGCCCGGAGACGCCCGGCGGGTCGATCCGGGCAGCCTCGGCGCAGGCCGCGTCGGCCTCGTCCCAGCGGCCCAGGGCGATCAGCGCCTCGGCCCGGTTCGACAACAGGTACGCCCCGGTGGAGCGGCTGATCCCGAACCGGCGCGCCTCGGTCACCCCGGCGGCGGCCGCCTCCTCCGATTCGGCGTACCGGCCCAGTTCGTACAGCACGTCGGAGAGGTGGACCAGGGCGCTGACCAGCCCCGGCGCGTTGCCGGTGGCCCGAGCCAGGGCCTCCGCCCGGCGTAGCTCAGCCAGCCCCAGGTCGGAGATCTTCCTGCTGGTCCGGCAGAGCATGGCGATCCGGGTGGGCAGCAGTGCCACGTCCTCGCCGATCGCCTCGGCCGCGGTCATCGCCTCGACGGCCACCGAGGCGGCCTGCTCGGGATCGATCCTCACGAGGTGGGCCGCGATGTCGGCGAGCAGCCGTACCCGCTCCGGGCCGTCCGGCACGCCCACCGCCAGCTCGTACGCCCGGCGGATCTCGTCGGTGCCGTCGCTCTTGCCGAGCAGCGCCAGCAGCCGACCGCGCTGGTCGAGCAGGCGGGCCGCGCGGAGCGGTTCGGTGTCGGGGTCCACCTCGGCCAGCGCCGCCCGGGTGAGGGTCAGCGCCCGGTTGTAGTCACCGGCCGTGGTGGCCGCGGCGAGGGTCTCCTCCAGCACCCGCAGGTGGTCCATGCCGAGCCGCTCAGCGGCGTCGGGCACCAGCTCCCACAGCTCCAGCACCCGTTCCAGCAGCCGGCTCTGCTCGGCGTACGCGTACCGGTCGGCCGCCGCGCAGGCGGCGACGCGGGCGGCGACCAGGGCGCGCGGGTGGTCGTGCGCCGCGTACCAGTGGTGGGCGATCTCGGCCGGGGCGCGGCCGGCGGCCACCAGGTGGGGCTGTGCCTCGATCGCGGCGGCGTACCGGGCGTGCAGCCGGGCGTGCTCGCCGGGGAGCAGCTCGTCGTGCACGGCCTCCCGGACCAGGGCGTGCCGGAACTCGTAGTCGCCGTCCGGGTCGGCCACCACGAGCTGGGCGGCCACGGCGGCGCGCAGCGCGTCCTCCAGCTCGGGCTCGGGCAGACCGGCGACCTCGGCGAGGAGCTGGTGGGCGAAGCGGGTGCCGCCGGCCGCGGCGATCCGCAGCACCCGCTGGGCTGGTTCGGGCAGCCGGTCCACCCGGGCCAGCAGCAGGTCGCGCAGCGTCTCCGGGAGCGCCGCGCAGCCCACCGGGTCGCCGGCGGCGGCCAGTTCCTCGATGAAGAACGGGTTGCCCTGGGTACGGCGGTGCACGTCGTCGACGGCCCGCGGAGCGGGCTCGGCGCCGAGCAGGTCGGCGAGGATGGCGGCGGTGCCGCCCCGGTCGAGCCGGCTCAGCTCGACCCGGTCGACCCCGCGCGCCCGGTCCAGCTCGGCGAGGAACGGACGCAGCGGGTGGCCGCGGTGCAGTTCGTCGGTGCGGTACGTGCAGACCAGCAGCAGGCGGGCGGCGCGGGCGGCCCGGACCAGGAAGCCGATCAGGTCCCGGGTGGACCGGTCGGCCCAGTGCAGATCCTCGATGACCAGCACCAGCGGCCGGTCCTCGGCGATCCGCCGGAACAGGTCGGCGACCAGGTCGAACAGGTAGCCGCGCGGGGTGTCCGAGACGGGCAGGCCGGTGGGCGGGACGGCCCCGGCCGGCACCCGGGCCAGCTCCGGCAGCAGCCGGGCGAACTCGGCCTCGTACCCGGCGAGGACGGCCGGGCCGTCGCGGCGCAGCACCTCGCGCAGCGCGGCGGCGAACGGCGCGAACGGCAGGCCGGCCTCGCCGAGCTCCAGGCACTGGCCGACCAGCACCCGCGCGCCGTCGACGGCGGCCAGGGCCCCGAACTCCTCCAGCAGCCGGGTCTTTCCGACACCGGCCTCCCCGCCGACGAGGGCGGTGGCCGGCTCACCGGCGCGGGCCCGGCCGAGCGCCTCGCGCAGCCCGGCCAGTTCCTGCTGCCGGCCGACGAGAACGGTGCTGGCGGCACGTACGGTCACGCCGTCGAGCATGCCACGGCCGGCACCCGTGCCGTCCCCGCCGACCGCTCGCTGTCCCACCGGCCCGGCCACCCCCGTGCCGTCCCGGCCGACCGGCCGCTGTCCCACCGGTCCGGCCACCGCCCCCGTGCCACCCGTGCCGGCCCCGGCCGGCGGGCTCCCGTTCCGGTCCGGGTCGGCGACCGGTTCGGCCGCGGCGGTGGAGCCGGGCAGGGTCCGGGCGGCGTTCTGGTCCGGACCGGCCGGGGCGGGCGAGGTTCCGCCCCGGCCGGTGGGCGACGGCGCGGGTGGCGCCGGCCGGGCGGCCGGCGCGGCGAGCGTGGTCACCGCCGGCCGTCGACGGTACGGGCGGGCTGGTGCCGCCGGCTCAGCCAGCCGTGCGGGTGGCGGCGGCCCACCGACCGGGCGAGCCGATCGCGGGCCGCGTCGGCCTGGAGCTCGGCGGCGAAGCTGCGGTGGATGGTGAGCAGCAGTTCTGCGTCGTTACCGAACATCTCGGTTCCCCTGTCGTGCGGTGTCGTGTCGTGTCCTGTCGACGTTGACTTTCCGCGCGAAGGTGGCCCCCGGGCATGGGTCTGCCGCCCGATCTTCGGCCGCTCCCCCTCCTTACCCCGGCGCCTCAGGTGCCCGGCGGCGACGTAAGGTACTCAGCCGCGCGGCGGACGGCCGGCCGCGGATCACCGCGGTGCGGAGCGCCCACTAGACTCTGCGGCATGGCAAAGCCCCAGGAGAAGGTCTCGTTCGGCCAGCGGCTGAAGCAGATCGGGATGGTGTTCCGGTTCACCGCCAAGCAGGACCGGTGGTTCGCGCCGCTCACCGCGGCCGCGGTGCTGATCCCGCTCGCGCTCACCGTGGTCGCGGTCATCGCCGGGGGCTGGATCTGGTTGCCGATCGGCATCCTGCTCACCCTGCTCGCCGTGCTGATCGTGCTCAACCTGCGGTCGAACAAGGCGATGATGAACGCCGCCGAGGGGCAGCCGGGAGCGGCGGCGCAGATCATGGAGAGCATGCGCGGCGACTGGCGGGTCACCCCGGCGGTCAGCTCCACCACGCAGATGGACATGGTCCACCTGGTGCTCGGTCGTCCCGGCGTGATCCTGCTCGCCGAGGGCAACCCGCAGCGCGTACGCGGGCTGCTCGGCCAGGAGAAGCGCCGGCTGGCGAAGGTGATCGGCTCCGCCCCGCTGCACGACTTCGTGATCGGCCAGGGCGAGGGTGAGCTGCCCATCCGCAAGCTGCGGATGACCCTGATGCGGCTGCCGAAGCCCCTCAAGCCCAGGGACGTCAACGCCCTCGACAAGCGGCTGAAGGCGCTCACCGCCCGCCCGCAGATGCCCAAGGGCGCCATCCCGAAGAACATGCGCCCCCCGCGCAGCGCCTTCCGCCAAACCCGAGGCCGCTAACCCATCACCCCCACCCACCCTCCCTCCCCTCCCAGCCCCCGCGATCTTGCAGATTGTGTCCCCGGAAAGTCCTAATAGTGACTTTCGTCGGGGCAGCAAGTGCAAGATCGCGGGGATGCCGGGGCGGGGACGGGGACGGGCGGGGGTTAGGGGCGGGGGGCGGGGGCGATGACGGAGTTGGAGAGGCGGTCGTGCAGGCCACGGCGGTGCCCGTCCATGATCAGGGCGGGCACGACCAGGACGAGCAGCACGCCTCGGAGCAGGGCGCGGACCAGGCCGATCCGGCCGCCGTCCGACCAGGCCAGGCAGCGGATCCGGGTGATGTACATGCCGGGCGTCTGGGCGAAGAGGCCGAGGAAGAAGGCGTACTCGACGACCAGCACCACCACCGGGGGCCAGCCGTCCCGGGCCGGGCTGGCGAAGAGCCCGGAGAACAGCAGGCAGAGCACCCAGTCGATGATCAGTGCGCCGAACCGGCGGCCGAGGCTGGGGGGTGTGAAGGTGGGGTCCGTGGCGGGGGGCACCGGCACGGTGGCGGTAGTGGTCACAGCGGTCAAGCGTAGTCACGCCCTCGCCGGGGCGGTTGGCACCACGGTGAGCAGGGGTGCGGTCACTGCCCGGGTACGCCGGTTCGGCACGCCTCGAAGAATGGGACAAAAACCCCAACCGCGGCCACCCGGTCGCAGCGAGCCCGGCCGGGTCCTCGGGTTGGCGGTGGCTGAGCGGGGTAGATGACGCTCCGCGAGGGACGTTACACGGCCGAAACAGAGGAGACACGGCCGGGCAACCGCACCGCCATACCGTCGCCAGGAGCCAGCCACCACCAGTGAGCCCGCCAGGGAGGACACGTGTTCGCCAATCCCGAGGAACTCCTGCGCTACCTCAAGAACGAGGACGTGAAGTTCGTCGACGTACGTTTCTGTGACCTGCCCGGCGTGATGCAGCACTTCAACCTGCCAGTCGAGTCCTTCGACGACAGCGTCTTCACCGACGGCCTCGCGTTCGACGGTTCGTCGATCCGCGGCTTCCAGGCGATCCACGAGTCGGACATGCTCCTGCTCCCGGACGTCGCGACCGCCTTCATCGACCCGTTCCGCGCGGAGAAGACCCTCGCGCTCAACTTCTTCATCCACGACCCGTTCACCCGGGAGGCCTACTCCCGTGACCCGCGGAACGTGGCGAAGAAGGCCGAGGCGTACCTGGCCGCGAGCGGCATCGCCGACACCGCGTACTTCGGCGCGGAGGCGGAGTTCTACATCTTCGACTCCATCCGCCACGAGACGTCCGCGCACCGGTCGTTCTACTACATCGACTCCATCGAGGGCGCCTGGAACACCGGCCGCGAGGAGGAGGGCGGCAACCGCGGCTACAAGACCGCGTACAAGGGTGGTTACTTCCCGGTGCCGCCGGTCGACCACTTCGCCGACCTGCGCGACAAGATCGTCCGCCGGCTGGTGGACAACGGCTTCACCGTGGAGCGCTCGCACCACGAGGTCGGCACCGCCGGCCAGTCGGAGATCAACTACCGGTTCTCCACTCTGCTGCACGCCGGTGACCAGATGCAGCTCTTCAAGTACATCGTGAAGAACGAGGTCTGGGCGAACGGCCGGACCGCCACCTTCATGCCGAAGCCGCTCTTCGGCGACAACGGCTCCGGCATGCACACCCACCAGAGCCTCTGGCTGAACGGCGAGCCGCTGTTCTACGACGAGACCGGCTACGCCGGCCTGTCCGACACCGCCCGCTGGTACATCGGCGGCCTGCTGCACCACGCGCCGTCGCTGCTGGCCTTCACCAACCCGACGGTCAACTCCTACCGCCGCCTGGTGCCGGGCTTCGAGGCGCCAGTCAACCTGGTCTACTCGCAGCGCAACCGCTCCGCCTGCACCCGCATCCCGGTGACCGGCAGCAACGCCAAGGCCAAGCGGGTCGAGTTCCGGGTGCCGGACCCGTCCAGCAACCCGTACCTCGCCTTCTCGGCGATGCTGATGGCCGGCCTCGACGGCATCAAGAACAAGATCGAGCCGCCGGCGCCGATCGACAAGGACCTGTACGACCTCCCGCCGGAGGAGTGGGGCAACGTCAAGCAGGTCCCGGGCTCGCTGCCGGAGGTGCTCGACGCGCTCGAGACCGACCACGACTACCTGCTCGACGGCGGGGTGTTCACGCCGGACCTCATCTCGACCTGGGTGGAGTGGAAGCGGACCAACGAGGTCGACCCGGTGCGCCTGCGCCCGACCCCGCACGAGTTCGCCATGTACTTCGACTGCTAGTCGCGGTCAAGCCACACCACCTGATACCCAGACGCCCCCGCTCTCCCATCACCGGCAGAGCGGGGGCGTTTCGTCGCCTGCTGGGTCAGACAGCGACCGGTACCGCAGCCGCGTTGACCTTCCGCACCTGCCCGGGCAGCGTGAACAGGTCGATCCACAGGCCGATGGTCAGCCAGCCGAACGTCAGCAGCATCGACACGGCCCTGGCCGTCTTGCCGAGGTAGAACTGGTGGATCCCGAGGGCGCCGAGGAAGAACCACAGCACGTAGGCGGTGCCGACGGACTTGGGTTGCATGGTGGGGGTACCTCCGTTGGGGGATGGGGTCCGGGGCAACGTACCGGACTGGCCGGCACCGGGGAATGGCTTGTCGTGTTGTGTCAGTGGGCCTCGCGGACAAGGAGGGCGAGCGCGGCGCCCATGCCGAGTACAGTCGGCCCAGCCGCATGCATCGGGTCCCGCTATACCTTCGTGTGCGGTATATTGAGGCGGTGGACACTCCCCTACGCGAACCCACCTATCTGATCCTCACCGCGCTCGCCGCGGAGCCGCTGCACGGGTACGGGATCATCGGCGAGGTCGGCGCCCTCTCCGACGGCCGCGTGACCCTGCGTCCCGGCACCCTCTACGGCGCCCTGGACCGGCTGGTCGACGCCGGTCTCGTGGAGGTCGACCGGGAAGAGGTGGTCGACGGCCGACTCCGCCGCTACTACCGCCTCTCCCCGGCCGGTCACGTCACCCTCACCGCCGAGACCGAGCGGATGCGGCGCAACGTCGAGGCAGCCACCGCCCGGCTGCGGCGTCGCGCCGCCGGCCGGACCGCCGCCCACCTGGCGGGAGGGCTGGCATGAGCGACCGTCAGCGAGCGAATCATCAGCGCAGTGCACCTCAGGCCGCCGCCGAGCGAAGCGAGGTGACGGCATGAGCGAGCGTCAGCGAGCGAATCAGCAGCGCAGTGTGCCTCATGGCGGCGCCGAGCGAAGCGAGGTGACGGCATGAGCGACCTGGAGCGCCGGTACCTGCGCCTGCTGCTCGCCTACCCTGCCGACTACCGCCGCCTACGCGGGGCCGAGATCGTCGGGACGTACCTCGACCTGGCCGGGCCGGGCCGCCGCTGGCCCTCGCCGGCGGACGCCGCGGACCTCGTACACGGCGGCCTGCGCCAGCGGCTGCGGGCCGCCGGCACCGCCGATTTCGTGCCCGGAGTGCAGCTCGCCGCCGTCCTCGCCTTCCTGACGGCGACCGCCCTGGCCGCGGTCTGGTCGGTCATCGAGCTACGCCCGCCGGCCTCCGAGTTCGGCGTTCAGCCGGTCGGCCCGTTCGCCAGCAGTGCGGTGGCGGCCTGGGCCGCCTGGCTGGTCGCGGCAGTGGGGTACGCCCTCGCCCCAGGGCGGTACGCGCGCCCCCTGCTCTGGGTCGCCGTGCTGCTCACCGCCCTGGTGGCGCCGGTCTCCGCGCTGACCGGTCTGACCCCGCCACCGCTGTTCGTGCTGGCGCCGCAGCTCGCGTTGGGCGTGGTCGCGCTCGGGATGCCGGAACGGCCGCCACTCGCGGCCCGGATCGCCCTGCTCCCGGCAGGTGCCCTGGCCGCTGCCCTGGCCGACCACTGGTTCACGACCGGAAACCTCTTCGCCGGCTACCGCAGCTTCGAGGCCGTCGCCACCCCACTCGCCGCCGGCGCGGTCTTGCTGATCGCCACCCTGGTACTCGCTCTCGGGTTGGCGCACCGGGGCGACTTCCGCGGCGGCTGGGCGCTCCTCGTCCTGGCCACGCCCCTCGGGCTGCTGTCGGTGCGGGAGCTGGCGGAAGGGGCCGTCGGCCGGAACCCGGACTGGGCCGCGCTGACCGCCACCACCCTGACCGTGGGCCTGGCCGGGCCGGCTCTGCTGATGCTCGCCGTGGCTGTCCGTACCCGGCTGGCGCCGCCGCGCGCGGCAAGGTGCTGCCCCAACTGCGGGTCTCCGCGCTGAGCCGCTGGTCGCCCCGCTCCGGCCGACGGGGGCGGAGCGGGGTGACCGGGGCCGCTCAGCCGGCGAGCAGGGCGTCCAGCTTGGTGAAGGAGCTGCCCCAGCCCTGCTCCGCGCCGGACCGGACGTTCGCGGCGAACGGACCAGCCGACCGGGCCGAACCACTGGGCGAACTGGTCCGGATCGGTGAACGCGCGCCACACCAGCTCGCGCGGGGCGTCGAAGACGCGGGTGATGACGAGTTCCTGGGTGGCCATAGGGGTGAGCGGTGGCCCCGTGAACCATCTCGACGAAGTCAGCGGGCGCGGCGAGCCAGCCCGACCCGGATCGCCCAGACGACCACCGCCACGACGATCCCGGTCATCACGATCGCCCCCGGGGCCTTGGTGAACCGGGCCAGGTTGCTGCCGTCCGGCAGCGTGAGGCACGAGGCCACCGCGCAGGGCGCCACGAACCACACCGCCCGGGCCACCGACAGCGTCGCCACCGCCAGCAGCGCCAGCGGCCAGGCCGCGTACCAGGGGTGGAAGACCGGGGCGAGCAGGACCGTGGCGGCCAGCGCCAGGCCCGCCCCGGCCAGCGCCACCCGGGGCCGGGCGGCGGCCAGCCGCGCCACCCGCTGCCGGACGTCGCCCAGCCGGCGCAGGTCCGTCCAGGCCCGCCACCAGAGCATCAACAGCAGCACCGCGAGCAGCGCCAGCGCGACCACCCGGACCACCGGCACGGCGTGCGGCTCCCGGCCGAACAGGCCGCCCACGTAGTCGATCACGAAACCCACCGCGGTCGGCGGCGAGGTCCACTGCTGGGACTCGCCGCTGTGGGCCAGGCCGGCCACCCAGCCCAGGCCCAGCCCGGCCGCCAGGGACGTGACCGCCAGCGTCGCCACCACTCCCCCGGCCAGCCAGCCGGCGTCGCGGAGCAGGGCCCGCACGGTGTAGCGGCCCAGGACCGCGGCGAGCGCGGCGAACGGGAGCACCACCACCGCGAAGGCCTTCACCGCCACCGCCAGCCCCAGCAGCACCCCGGCCAGCAGCAGCGTCGGCGGCTTGCCAGGCCGGCGCACCAGCACCAGCAGGCCGAACAGGAGCAGCCCGAGCCCGACCGCGTCGTTGTGCGCGCCGGCCACCAGGTGCACCCCGACGAGGGGGCAGGCCAGCGCCAGCCAGGCCGCCCGCCGGGCCGGCACCCCGACCGCGCCGGCCAGTCCGGGCAGGCAGAGCGCGGCCAGCAGCACCCCGGCCACCGCGAGCACCCGGAGCAGCACGACCGCCCCGGTCAGGCCGCCGCCGAGCAGCACCGCCAGGCCCGCCAGCAGGACGAAGACCGGCCCGTACGGTGCCGGGGTGTCCCGCCAGATCGGCGACACCGTGTCGGTCCACGGGCAGCCGGCGGCGGCCACCCCGACCCGGTACGGATCGGCGCCGTGCGTCCAGGACCAGCCCTGGCAGGCGTACGAGTAGACGTCCCGGCTGCCCAGCGGCGGCGCGGCCAGCAGCGGCAGCAGCCAGAGCCCGGCGGTCAGGTACGCCCACCGGGTCGACGGGGCACCCCAGCGCAGCGACCACCACGCCCCGACCAGCAGCGCCGTGCCGACCAGCCAGCAGCCGAGGACCACCGGGCCGTACGGGGCCCGCCAGATCTCGGGAAGGCTGGTGTTGTCAGGGGCGCCGGGGAGCGCGCCGCCCAGCCAGCCGGCGACGGCCAGCAGCACCGCCCCGGCGAGACCGGCGTAGCGGGCGACGGCGGCGGCGACGGGCCGGACCGGCCCGTCGGGCTCGCTCACCGGCATTCTCTCCTCAGTCGACGGCAGGGGCCGGCTGACGGTCGGCGGGTGCCGGCTGGCGGTCGGCACGAGCCGACCGTACCAACCGGACCGCCACCACGATCACCAACAGCGTCATCAGCGGCGCGCCGGGCATCTTGGTCCACCGGGGCAGGCCGGTGCCGTCGGCCAGGACCAGGAACGAGGAGACCAGCGCGACCAGCGCGAACCAGCCGGTCCGCCGGGCGGTCGCGGCGAGCACGGCCAGCGGCCACGTCCAGTACCACGGGTGGTACAGCGGGGCGAGCGCGACCGTGGCGGTGAGCGCCAGGCCGGCGTGCCAGAACGGCTCCCGGTGGCGGGCCCGCCACCAGAGCCAGACCAGCAGCACCGCGAGCACCGCCATCCCGATCCCCCGGGTCACCGGCAGCGCGTCCACGTGCGCGCCGAAGATCGCCGCGAGGTAGCCGACGGTCTGCCCGACCGCGGTCGGCGGCGAACTCCAGGCGACCACCAGCC
Organism: Micromonospora sp. NPDC007271; assembly: GCF_040634005.1. Classification (NCBI taxonomy): domain Bacteria; kingdom Bacillati; phylum Actinomycetota; class Actinomycetes; order Micromonosporales; family Micromonosporaceae; genus Micromonospora; species Micromonospora sp. NPDC007271. The sequence continues at coordinate 47,861 of NZ_JBEYER010000020.1, read as the reverse complement.
CGCCCTGCTCCAGGCCGCTGATGAAGCCGAGGCCCAGGCCCGCGGCCACGGTCGCCCCGGCCAGTGCGGCCAACGCCCCGCCGACCACCCACCCGCCGTCGCGGACCAGCGCCCGGATCCGGTACGGCCCGACGATCGCGGCCAGCGCCGCGAACGGCACCACGACCAGCGCGGTGACCTTGATCGCGGCGGCCAGCCCGAGCAGCAGCCCGCCGCCGAGCAGCAGCAGTGGGCGGCCCGGCCGGGCGGCCACCACCGCCAGCCCGGCGATGAGCAGGCCCACCATGAGCGCGTCGTTGTGCGCGCCGGAGATCAGGTGCACGGGCACCAGCGGGCAGGCCAGCGCCAGCCAGAGCGCACGCTGCGGCGGCACCCCGCAGCGGCGGGCCAGCACCGGCAGGGAGACGGCGGTCAACGCCACGCCGACGACGGCGAGCGCCCGGAACAGCGCGATGCTGCCGAGCAGCGACCCGGTGGCCGCCACGATCGCGCCGCTGATCACCACGAAGAGCGGACCGTACGGGGCCGGGGTGTCCCGCCAGATGTACGAGATGGAGTCCAGCCACGGGCAGGGCAGGGTGGACACGCCCTGCTCGTAGGGGTTGATTCCGGCGTCGTAGCTGGCGCCCTGGCAGGCGTACGCGTACGAGTCGCGACTGCCGAGCGGCGGGGTGACCAGCATCGGCAGCAGCCAGAGCGCGACCGTGACCAGCGCCCAGCGGGTCGACGGCACCCGGTCGCGCAGCGACCACCAGGCCCAGCCCAGCAGCGCCGTGCCGACCAGCCAGCCGCCGAGGATCAAGGGCCCGTTCGGGCCCTGCCAGATGCTGACGGGGGAGGGACGCAGGTTGGCGTGCGGCAGCGCACCGCCGAGGAAGGCGGCGACGGCGAGCAGCGCGGAGCCGACCAGCCCGATCCAGCGCGAAAGATGGTGAGGCACTCGGACATGCTGCCAGCCTGGTAAATCGGGACGAACGGTGGGCACCCGACCGGGGCGCAGGTCAGCAGTTATTCCGCGGCACGAGGGCACTGGAGATCGAGAACTCACCTGGCGTACCGGCCCGCACCTCGGTCCACCCGTCCGGCCCTGGCCGCAGGCACCCGTCCGTCCCGGAGAGGGAGAGCCAGCGCGACCACCGCACGCGGACCGGCACGTCCCCGGCCCGGTCCGTGGTGAACCTCACCCGGGCCTGGTCGGCGGCGACCAGCCGGCCGGGCGTACCCACCAGCGGTGTCGGATCGACCACCGCGTACAGCCGCCAGTTCGCGTTCCGCCACACCTCGCGGAGGTAGGGCTGGCCGGCCAGGACCAGGTCGGCCTCGGCCCGTCCCCAACGGTCGAGCGGGACGTCGGGCGCGACCGCGACGTACTGGATCGCCTCCCGGCGGAGCCAGTCCGCGTACGAATCGGCGGTCAGCCCGTCGCCGTAGAAGAGTGCGTTGCGGTCGGTGTCCACCTGCCGCTCCCAGCCCCGCGCCAGGGGCACCGTCGGCGGCAGATACGCCGACTCCCAGTGGTCGCGCAGCGGCACCACCTCGACCCGACCCGGCGGTTGCCGTCGGGCCAGTTCGTCGGCGAGCGGGCGGTGGAAGGCGGCAGCGGTCTCCGGCGAGCCGGCTCCCGTGACGTCGTTGACCATGACCGGGTTCTGCCACCAGACCGTGGCCGCGAGCAATCCGGCCAGCCACGGGCCGGGCAACCGGGCGTACCCGGCGAGCACCGGCAGCGCGAAGAGCATCGGCAGCCGCAGCGCGTTGGAACCGATCGGGCTGGGCAGGTAGAACGCGGCGACCAGCAACAGCACGGTCAGCGCCGAGCCGATCCGCAGCACCCGGCACCGCCGGGGCAGGACGGCGAACACCAGCACGGCCAGCGCCACGTTGATCCGCATCGACTCGGCCGAGTAGGGCTGGGTGCCGCCGTTGCCGAACAGCACGGCCATCGGGGCGAGCGCGAGCGCCGGCGCGAGGCAGAGGACCAGGCTCTCGGCCAGCGGGCGGTCCACCCGCCAGCCGCCGGCCAGTCGCCGCCCCGGGCCGTCGCCGCGGCGCAGCGCGGCCAGCAGCAGCGCGGCACCGGCCAGGCCGGTGAAGAGCCCGGCGACCGGGCTGGCCCAGGTGGCGGTCGCGGCGAGCCCGGCCGCCAGGCCCAGCCGCACCGGCCGGCCCGGCCGCCCGGCGCTGACCGCGCAGAGGGCGAGCAGGCCGAACGCGAGGCCGACGGCGAAGGTGATCCGGCCGCTGGCCAGGTTGCCGACCAGCACCGCCGCGCCGAGCACCCCGGCGAGCGCCGGTCGGCGGGCCCGGTGCCGGACGGCGAGCCACCCGAGGGCCGCGGCGCCCACCACGGCGGCGAGGGCCCCCAGGGGCCGCACGCCGAGCCACGTCCCGAGCCGGGCGACGAAGAGGCTGTAGCCGTACTGGTTCACCCCGCCGTACCAGCCGAAGTCGATCGGCGCGGCACCATGGCGGGCGACGAACCCGGCCCGGGCCACCTGCGCGGCCAGGTCGGTACCCATCGGCGGGGCGAGCAGGAAGGCCACGGAGAGCAGCAGTGCCGCCGCCGTGGCCGGCAGCCAGCCGGGGGCCGTCCAGCGGCCGGCGCGAGGGCCGGCCGTGGTCGGCGCCTGGCGGGTCACCACCTCAACCATCGAAGACCCTTTCCATCGCCGCGCGGGAGCGGCGGCCGGTGCGCAGATATTCGTCGAGGAACTCGCCCGGGTCGTCACGGCCGAGCAGGCGCACCACCCCGGCCAGCTCCACCCCGTGCCGGGGCAGCTGGTCCCCGGCCCGGCCGCGGACCAGCATCAGCGCGTTGCGGACCTGCGCCGCGAGGGTCCAGCCGGCGGCCATCTCCGCCGCGTCCTCGGGCTCGACCAGGCCGGCGTCGCGGGCGGCGGCGAGGGCGTCGAGGGTACGCGTGCCGCGCAGCTCGGGTAGCCGGCCGGCGTGCCGGAGCTGGAGCAGCTGCACGGCCCACTCGACGTCGGCGAGGCCACCCCGGCCCAGCTTGGTGTGGGTGGCCGGATCCGCCCCCCGGGGCAGCCGTTCGGTCTCCACCCGGGCCTTGATCCGGCGGATCTCCACCACCTGCTCACGGGTCAGCCCGCCGGCCGGGTACCGCACCGCGTCGACCATCGCCTCGAACTCGGCGCCGAGGTCGGCGTCCCCGCACACGAACCGGGCCCGCAGCAGCGCCTGCGCCTCCCACACCTGCGCCCAGCGGGCGTAGTACTGGGCGTACGCGGCGAGGCTGCGGACCAGCGGGCCCTGCCGGCCCTCCGGGCGCAGGTCGGCGTCCACCCCGAGCGGCGGGTCGGGGGCCGGTGCGGAGAGCAGCCGGCGCAGCTCCTCGGCGATCGCGCGGGCCGCCGCACTGGCCGTTCCCTCGTCCGCGCCCGGCGGCGGGTCGTAGACGAAGAGCACGTCGGCGTCGGAGAGGTAGTTGGACTCGTACCCGCCGAGCCGGCCCATCCCGATCACGGCGAAGCGCAGCCCGGGCGGCGCCGGCTGGGCGGCCCGGGCGGCCCGCAGCGCGGCGGCCAGGGTGGCGTCCGCGACGTCGGAGAGGGCGGTGCCGACGGCGGTGACGTCGGCGAGGCCGAGCGCGGCCGGGCCGTCCGGCTCGGCACCGCTGTGGGCGGGGGCCAGCGCCCGGCCGGACTGCTCGGCGCGGCCCGGGGCGGGGGCCAGCGCCCGGCCGGAATGCTCGGCCCGGCTCGGAGCGGGGGCCAGCGACCCGGCTCGGCTCAGCACGTCGGCGCAGGCGAGGCGGAGCAGCTCCCGGCGACGCAGCGCGCGGACCGCCCGGACGGCCTCGACCGGGTCGGCGTGCCGGGCCGCCGCCGCGGCGAAGCCCTCGCAGAGCACCGCGCGGCTGCGCGGGGTCAGCTCGGCGTCCTCGGCCAGCAGCCGCAGCGCCTCCGGCTCGCGGGCCAGCAGGTCGGCGGCGTACCGGGCGGAGGAGAGCACCCGGGCCAGCCGGCGGGCGACCGGGCCGGAGTCCCGCAGCAGCCGCAGATACCAGGGGGTGCTGCCGAGCTTCTCGGAGACCTGCCGGTAGTTGAGCAGCCCCCGGTCCGGCTCCGGCGCGTCGGCGAATTCGCTGAGCAGCACCGGCAGCAGGGTGCGCTGGATCGCGGCGGTCCGGTTCACCCCGCCGGTGAGGGCCTGGAGGTGGCGCAGCGCCCCGGCCGGGTCGGCGAAGCCGAGGATCTCCAGCCGGTGCCGGGCCGCCTCCGGGGTGAGCCGCAGCCCCTCGGCGGGCACCCGGGCCACCGATTCCAGCAGCGGCCGGTAGAGCAGCTTCGCGTGCAGCCGGCGTACCTCGGTGGCGTGGGTGACCCACTCGGCGCGGAACTCCTCGACGGCGCTGCGGCCCGGGGTGGCCTGGTAGCCGAGCGCGGCGGCCAGCCAGCGCAGCGCGGCCGGCTCGGCCGGCACGGTGTGGGTGCGGCGCAGGCCCTGCAGCTGGAGCCGGTGCTCGACCCCGCGCAGGAAACGGTAGCCGCGCAGCAGCGCCTCCCCGTCGGCCCGGCCCACGTAGCCGCCGGCGACCAGGGCGTGCAGCGCCGGGATGGTCCCCGGTGCCCGCAACGACTCGTCGACCCGGCCGTGCACGAGCTGGAGCAGCTGGACCGCGAACTCGATGTCGCGCAGGCCGCCCGGGCCGCGCTTGATCTCGCGTTCCAGCTCCTTCGGCGGGATGTTGTCGATGATCTTCCGGCGCATCGCGCGGACGTCCTCGACCGCCTCCGGCCGTTCCGCGGCGGTCCACACCAGCGGCGCGAGCGCCTCGATCCACTCCCCGGCCAGGTCCAGGTCGCCGGCCGCCGGCCGGGCCTTGAGCAGCGCCTGGAACTCCCAGGTGCGGGCCCACCGGCGGTAGTAGGCCAGGTGGCTGGCGAGGGTACGCACCAGCGGCCCCCGGTTGCCCTCCGGCCGCAGCGCGGCGTCGACCGGCCAGGCGACCAGCCCGCACACCTGGATCAGCCGGGTGGCGACCAGGGTCGCGGCGGCCAGGTCGTCGTCGGCGGCGGCGACGAAGATGACATCCACGTCGGAGACGTAGTTCAACTCCTCGCCGCCGCACTTGCCCATCGCCACCACAGCCAGCCGGGGCCGGGCCGTGCCCTCCGGCAGCTCGTCGACGGCGATCTGGTACGCGGCGGCGAGGGTGGCGTCGGCGAGCCCGGAGAGCGCCGCCATGGTCTGCTCCAGCCCGCGCCCGCCGGTCAGGTCCGCCGCCGCGATGCGCAGCAGCGCCAGCCGGTACGCCTGCCGCAGCACCGGCACCGGGCCGGTGGCGGCGGTCAGTCGGGCGGCGGCGGCCAGGTCGAGCCGCCCCTCGGCGGCGGGCGCCTGCCCGCCCGGGCCGGTGGCCAGCACCGCCCACTGGCCGGGATTGGCCACCAGATGGTCGCCGAGCGCCGAGGAGGCGCCGAGCACCGCGACCAGGCGCCGGCGCAGCCCCGGGTCGGCGGCCAGGGCATCCAGCACCGCCGGCTTGTCCGCGGTACGGCGTTCCGCCTCGACGAGGCGGTGCAGCTGGCGCAGCGCCAGATCCGGGTCGGCGGCCCGGGAGAGGGCGGCCAGCAGCTCGACGGCCTGCTCGTCGGTGGGCTCCTGCACGTCCGGCCGCCACAGCCCGAGCCCGTCCGGGCCGAGCAGGTCGGCCGCCCGGGCCCGGCCGTCGCCCTCGGCGAAGCCGTACCGGGCCAGGCGCCCCCTGGTCGGCCGGGTCATGCTCAGTGCCCGAGCAGCGGCAGGCTGCGGCGCGGGGCGGCGTCGTCCAGCTCGCCGAGGGCGAGGGCGGCGAACCGGACGGCGAACGGCTGCCACACCTCCTCGACGTCGGCCATCACCCGGTCACAGGCGGCCACCACCAGCTCCGGGTCGTAGCCCAGCTCGGCCAGGAGCGTCGAGTCGCGGGCCCAGTCGGCGATCATGGCGGTGTCGCACTCGATGTGGAACTGCAGCCCCCAGGCCCGGTCACCGAGCCGGAACGCCTGGTGCGGGTAGCGGGTGGAGGCGGCGAGCAGGGTGGCCCCGTGCGGCAGCTCGGTGATCTCGTCGGAGTGCCACTGCAACACGTCCGGCATCAGCGGCACGTACCGGAAGAGCGGGTCGTCGTCGGCGGCGTCCCGCTTGCCGACCACGGTCGGCCCGACCTCCGGCCCGGACGGGCTCCGCTCGACCTGGCCGGCGTGCGCGGCGGCCAGCAGTTGTGCCCCGAGGCACACTCCGAGGGTGGGGATCCGCTGCCGGACCGCCTTGCGCAGCAGCCCCTCGAGGGCGGGGAACCAGGGCGCGCCGGGGCTGCCGTCGGGCAGCGGGTACGCCTGCTGCTCGCCGCCGAGCACCACCAGCGCGGCGTACCCGTCGAGGTCGGCGGGGAGCGCGTCGCCGGCGTGCGGGCGCAGCACCCGCAGGTCGAGGCCCCCCTCGATGAGCCACTCCCCCAGCCGGCGGGGGTCGTCGGTCGGGTCGTTCTCGATCACCAGTGCGGTCGCCACGACGTCGAGGCTATCCGGTACGCCCGACCACGCCCGGTTCGGCTCGGCCCGGCAGTCCGGCTCGGCCGGTCGGCCCGGCGGGCGGCCGGTCGGCGGCGGGGTGGCGAGGCGGGGATGTCTGTGGAGACGCTTTCGAGCTGATGGCACAACCGACTCAGGCCCGGCCTCGGGGCGGTGACCGGCCCGACCGGCGGCACCCCTGCGGGCGAGCGCGACCATGCCGGCCAGTTCCTGGTGATGTGAATCGTTGGTGAGGTCAGCTCGAAAGGCCGCGTAACAGGCACCACCAGCCCGATCGGCAGCCGCGCCGCGCGGTCCGGAGGCGGCCCGATCAGCGACTCGATCAGCGTGGGAGCCCCGATAGGCTGCCGCTCGTGCCCACCGACGACTCCCTGCGTCCGCCCGTCCTACGTCCTGGCGACACGGTGATGCTGGTGTCGCCCTCCGGCCCGACCCGCCCGGAGCGGGTGGCCCGCGGCATGGAGCTGCTGACCGGCTGGGGGCTGCGCCCGGTGCTGGCGCCGAACGCGTACGCCCGCCAGGGCTACCTGGCCGGCGGGGACGAGCTGCGGGCCGCCGACCTGAACGCCGCCTTCGCCGACCCCGAGGTGCGCGGGGTGATCTGCACCCGGGGCGGCTACGGCGCGCAGCGGGTGGTCGACCAGGTCGACATGGACGTCGTCCGGAGGGACCCGAAGGTGGTGGCCGGCTTCTCCGACATCACGGCGCTGCAGTTCGCGCTCTGGCGGGGCGCCCGGCTGGCGAGCGTGCACGGCCCGGGGGCGGCGTGGCTGGACGACCGCACCCCGCCCCGCTCGGCGGAGTCGCTGCACGCCGCGCTGATGACCACCGAACCGGTCACCGTCGCCGCCGTCGAGGACGAGGACACGTACCCGGTCCGGGTCCCCGGCCGGGCCGAGGGCCGGCTGCTGGGCGGCAACCTCTGCCTGATCACCGCGTCGATCGGCACGCCGGACATGCCGGACCTGACCGGGGCGGTGCTGCTGATCGAGGAGGTGCAGGAACCGCCGTACAAGATCGACCGGATGCTCACCCAGCTGCGCCGCTGCGGCGCGCTGGCCGGGGTCGCCGGGGTGGCGGTGGGCCAGTTCACCGAGTGCGCGGACGGTTGGGACACCACCGTCGCCGACGTGTTGGCCGAGCGCCTGGGCGACCTCGGCGTACCGGTCCTCGGCGGCCTCCCGATCGGCCACGGCGTCGGCCAGCTCACCGTCCCCGTCGGCACCCCCGCCGTCCTGGACGCCACCGCCGGCACCCTGACCACCGCCCCCGCCGTCCGCTGATCAGGGGGTCAGGTGGGCGACCGCGCCGGTCTCCAGGGCGATCCAGACCGTGGCGTCGGGAGTGACGGTGAGGCCGTGCGGTTCCGAACGCGGAGTGGGCAGTTCGTGAGCGGTGATCCGGCCGGCGGGGTCGATGTGACCGATCCGGTTCGCGCCCCATTCGGTGAACCAGCAGCCCCCGGCCGGGTCGGCGACGATCGCGTGCGGCCGGGCGGCCCGGTCCGGCAGCGGGAACTCCTCGATCCGGCCGTCGGGTGTGATCCGGCCCAGCTGTCCCGCGGCGATCTCGACGAACCAGAGCGCGCCGTCGCCGCCGAGGGTGATGCCCACCGGTCCGGCCGCCTCGGTGGGCAGGGCGTGCAGGGTCACGTCGCCGTCGAGGTCGATCCGGCCGATCGCGTTCGCCTGGTTGAGGGTGAACCAGAGGGCGTCGTCCGGGCCGGCGGCCAGCATCGACGGGAACCCGCCGGCCACCGGCAGGGAGAACGTGGTCACCGCCCCGTCCACGGTGACCCGGCCGATCGTGTCGTCGCCCATCCCGGCGTACCAGAGGGCATCGTCCGGGCCGACGGCGAGGCCGCAGGGACCGGTCCCCGGTGGCAGCGCGACGGAGCTGCGCTCCCCCTCGACGGTGAGCCGGCCGAGCCGGTGGTCGCCGGAGCGGGTGTACCAGAGCGCGCCGTCGGGTCCGGCCGTGATGATCAGCGGCCGGCTCTCCGCCGGGTCGCCGTCGTAGGTGCGGACCGCGCCGTCCCGCCCGAGCCGGGCCACGCCACCGGTCCCGGCCAGGGTCAGCCAGAGCGCGCCGTCCGGGCCGACCGTGACGGCGTACGGCCCGGAGCCGGGCCCGGTGAGGGGGATCTCGCGGATGACGGGTCTGGTCACGGGTTCACCTTTCGTCGTCGGACTGCCCACCGTTCCGGCCCGACCGCGCCTCGCGCAACTGGTTTGTCCGCATTTCGAAACCGGATTTTCAGCGCGTTGACAGGTTCGCCACGGGTTGCCTCCAGCTCCACCCGTCACTGTCGGTCACGTCAAGCACCACCACCGAACTGGAGAACCGCATGATCCGCAAGATGTCGAGGAAGCACGCGCTGGTCGGCCTGGCCGCCGCCGGGGTGCTCGGCGTGGGGATCGCTGCCCCCACGGTGGCGCTCGCCGACGACAAGAGCCCGAGCCCGAGCGCCAGCGCGAGCGCCGACCAGGGCACCGACCGCCAGCAGAAGCGGGCCGACCGCCAGGCCGAGTTCGCCGAGGCGCTCGCCAAGGAGTTGGGGGTGTCGACCGACAAGGTCACCGCCGCGCTGGAGAAGCTCAAGGAGCAGCACAAGGGCGACCGGCCGCAGCGGCCGTCGACCGAGGACCGGCAGGAGTGGCAGAAGGACCGGCAGGACTGGCAGAAGGAGCGGCAGGCGCAGCTCAAGGAGCGGCTGGACCAGGCCGTCAAGGACGGCAAGCTGACCCAGGAGCAGGCCGACGCGGTGCTGAAGGCCGTCGAGGCCGGCGTCTTCCCGGGCCCGGGCGGCCAGGGCCACCACGGCGGGTGGGGCGGCCGGGCCGGCAAGTGACCCGGGTGGCCTCGCCGGCTCCTCACCGGCCGACCCTCCCTCCCGGCCGGCTCATCCGGCGGGGCCACCTGCGCGACAGCGCATCGCCGACGTGGCGGCATCCCGCTCACCGGGATGCCGCCACGTCCGCCACCTCGGCGCGGCATCACCGCGACCAGCGTGCGCAGCGCCGCGCCGGCGGCCGAGGCGAACGGCGTGCCGCCGAGCCGGTGCAGCGCGACGGCCACTGGTGGGCCAAGGGTCTGCCGTCCGCCGAGGTCCGCGTCCTGCCCGGCTGACCCGGGCAGCCTAGAGCGAGAGGTACCGCTGCCGCTCGTACGGGGTGACCTCGCGGCGGTACTGCTCCCACTCGGCGCGCTTGTTGCGCAGGAAGAAGTCGAAGACGTGCTCGCCGAGGATCTCGGCGACCAGTTCCGAGCCGGCCATCACGTCGATCGCCTCGGCCAGGTTCTCCGGCAGCGCCTGGTAGCCCATGGCCCGGCGCTCGGCGCTGCTGAGCGACCAGACGTCGTCCTCGGCGCCCGGCGGCAGCTCGTACCCCTCCTCGATGCCCTTGAGGCCGGCGCCGAGCATGACCGCGAAGGCCAGGTACGGGTTGGTCGCCGAGTCGAGCGAGCGCACCTCCACCCGGGCCGAGTTCGGCTTGCCGTATGCCGGCACCCGGACCAGCGCGGACCGGTTCAGGTGGCCCCAGCAGACGTACGCCGGGCTCTCGGTGATCCGGTCCGGCAGCGCCAGCGGGAAGAGCCGCTTGTAGGAGTTGACCCACTGGTTGGTGACCGCGGTGTACTCCCGGGCGTGGGTGAGCAGCCCGGCAATGAACGACTTGGCCACCTTGGAGAGCTTCATCGGGTCGCCGGCGTCGTGGAACGCGTTGCGCTCCCCCTCGAACAGCGACAGGTGGGTGTGCATGCCGCTGCCCGGCTGGTCGGTGAAGGGCTTCGGCATGAAGCTGGCCTGCACGCCGGTGGAGAGCGCCACCTCCTTCACCACGTGCCGGAAGGTCATGATGTTGTCCGCGGTGGCCAGCGCGTCGGCGTAGCGCAGGTCGATCTCCTGCTGGCCGGGGGCCACCTCGTGGTGGCTGTACTCCACCGAGATGCCGATCCGCTCCAGCGCCAGCACGGCCTGCCGGCGGAAGTCCCGGGCCACCGCGTGGGTGGTGTGCTCGAAGTAGCCGCCGGTGTCCACCGGAACGGGCACCGAGCCGTCCGGCGGGCCGTTCTCGAGCAGGAAGAACTCGATCTCCGGGTGGGTGTAGAAGGTGAAGCCCTTCTCCGCCGCCTTGGAGAGCGCGCGGCGCAGCACGTGCCGGGGGTCGGCCCAGGACGGGCTGCCGTCGGGGAGCAGGATGTCGCAGAACATCCGGGCGCTCTCGCCGCTGACCCCACCCTCGAAGGGAAAGACCTGGAAGGTGGTCGGGTCGGGCATGGCGACCATGTCGGACTCGAAGACCCGGGCGAAGCCCTCGATCGCCGAGCCGTCGAAGCCGATGCCCTCGTCGAAGGCCGCCTCCAGCTCTGCGGGGGCCACCGAGACGCTCTTGAGCGTGCCGAGCACGTCGGTGAACCACAGCCGGACGAACCGGATGTCCCGCTCTTCCAGCGTACGGAGGACGAACTCCTGCTGACGGTCCACTTCCACACCTCGCGACACGTACGTCCGGCACCGGTCCGGCCGGTCCGGCCTGACCGCCCAGTCTCCACCGGCCTGGTTACGCCGACGTTACGCGACGACCCCGGGTACGTCCCGCCGTCCACATCCGGGTGCGTACGCCCCGGCCGAAGTTCCGCGCGGGGACGCCGTCGGCGTGGAACGGCGTCGGCCGGGGTCCGGCGTTGGGTCGAGGCCTGGCGTCGACCGGGGTCTCCGGCGTCCCGTCGGGTTCGGCCCGTGCCGCTGGGGCAAGATGAGCTCATGCCCACCCTGCGTCTCGCCCTGTGCCAGGTCGACCCGACTGTCGGCGACCTCGCCGGCAACGCCGAGCTGGTCCGCGCCTGGTCCCGCAAGGCCGCCGACGCCGGTGCCCAGCTCGCGCTCTTCCCGGAGCTGATGCTGACCGGGTACCCGGTCGAGGACCTGGTCTTCCGCCGTTCCTTCGTCGCCGCGTCGAAGGCCGCGCTGGAGCGGCTCGCCGCCGACCTGGCCACCGACGGGCTCGGCGAGCTGCCCGTCCTGGTCGGCTACCTGGACGCGGACGGCCCGCCGCAGGTCAGCTCCGACGCCGAGCCGGGCCGGGGCGCCCGCAACGCCGCGGCGCTGCTGCACCGGGGCGGGGTGGTGGCCCGGTACTTCAAGCACCACCTGCCCAACTACGGCGTTTTCGACGAGGATCGCTACTTCGTTCCCGGCGACACGCTGAACGTGGTGCGGATCGGCGGCGTGGACGTGGCGCTGACCATCTGCGAGGACCTCTGGCAGGCCGGTGGCCCGTTCGCGGTGGCCCGGCAGGCCGGCGTCGGGCTGGTGCTCAACATCAACGGCTCGCCGTACGAGCTGAACAAGGACGACGTCCGGTTGCCGCTGGTCCGCCGCCGGGCTGCCGAGGCCGGCGCCACCATCGCGTACGTGAACATGGTCGGCGGCCAGGACGAGCTGGTCTACGACGGCGATTCGATGATCGTCAGCGCGGACGGCACGCTGCTGGCCCGGGCCCCGCAGTTCGTCGAGCATCTGCTGCTGCACGACGTCGAGCTGCCCGCGGCGCGCGAGCCGGCCGGCGGGGACGGCGAGCTGGCCGGCGGGATGCGGGTGGCCCGGGCCGAGGTCGACGGGATCCCGCCGGCGCCGACCGGGGGGCCCGCGGCCGGCGGGGTCATCGAACCGGTCGCCGACGAGGCCGAGGTGTGGCAGGCGCTGGTGCTGGGCCTGCGCGACTACGTCAACAAGAACCGCTTCCCGTCGGTGGTGCTCGGCCTCTCCGGCGGCATCGACTCGGCGGTGTCCGCCGCCATCGCGGTGGACGCGCTCGGCCCGGACCGGGTGGTCGGGGTGTCCCTGCCCAGCCAGCACTCCTCCGAGCACTCCCGCTCCGATGCCGAGGACCTGGCCAAGCGGACCGGCCTGGACTACCGGATCCAGCCGATCCAGCCCATGGTGGACGCCTTCCTGGCCGGTATGTCGCTCTCCGGCGTCACCGTGGAGAACCTCCAGGCCCGGGTGCGGGGCGTGATCCTCATGGCGCTGTCGAACCAGGAGGGCCACCTGGTCCTCACCACCGGCAACAAGAGCGAGCTGGCCGTCGGCTACTCCACCCTCTACGGCGACTCGGTCGGCGGCTACAACCCGGTGAAGGACGTCTGGAAGACGCTCATCTGGCGGCTGGCGAAGTGGCGCAACGCCGACGCCGAGCGCCGTGGCGAGACCCCGCCGATCCCGGAGAGCTCGATCGGCAAGCCGCCGTCGGCGGAGCTGAGCCCCGGCCAGCTCGACAGCGACACGCTGCCCGACTACGACGTCCTCGACCCGATCCTGATCGGCTACGTCGACGGCGACCTGGGCCGGGACGGCCTGATCGAGTCCGGCCACGACCCGGCCATCGTGGACCGGGTGCTGCGGATGGTGGATACCGCCGAGTACAAGCGGCGGCAGTCCGCGCCCGGCACGAAGATCTCGATGAAGGCGTTCGGGCGGGACCGCCGGCTCCCGATCACCAACCGCTGGCGCGAGCACGGCTGACCGGCCGTCGCCCCGGCCCGCCAACCGCGGGCTGGCGAGTGACATCCTCCACTCCGCCCTGCCGCCGGCCGGTCGTCCGGTGCGACGATCGCGGCGGAACCCGGGGACCGCGAGCGCGGCCTCGAGGAAGGAGAGAGTCATGGTGGAATCCACCCCGGCCGAGGTCACCGCCCTCTACGGCGGGCCGGCCACCCGACGGGTCCGCACCCGCGACCTGATCGCCGCCAAGGAGCGCGGCGAGCGCTGGGCGATGCTCACCTCGTACGACCAGTACACCGCCTCGATCTTCGACCAGGCGGGGATCCCGGTGCTGCTGGTCGGGGACTCGGCGGCGAACAACGTCTTCGGCTACGAGACCACCCTGCCGGTGACCGCGGAGGAGCTGCTGCCCCTGGTCCGCGCGGTGGTGCGGGCCACGAAGCACTCGCTCATCGTGGGCGACCTGCCCTTCGGCTCGTACGAGGAGGGGCCGACCCAGGCGCTGCGCACCGCGGTGCGGTTCATGAAGGAGGGCGGCTGCCACGCGGTGAAGCTGGAGGGCGGCCGGCGCTGCGCCGCGCAGGTCGAGGCGATCGTCGGGGCCGGCATCCCGGTGATGGCGCACGTCGGCTTCACCCCGCAGAGCGAGCACACCCTGGGCGGCTACCGGGTGCAGGGCCGGGGCGACAGCGCCGAGGAGGTGATCGCCGACGCCCGGGCGGTGGCCGAGGCGGGCGCGTTCGCGGTGGTGCTGGAGATGGTGCCCGGTGAGGTGGCCAAGCGGATCACCGCCGAGCTGCGCATCCCCACCGTCGGCATCGGCGCCGGCCCGGACACCGACGCCCAGGTGCTGGTCTGGCAGGACATGGCCGGGCTGCGCACCGGTAGGGCCCCGCGCTTCGTCAAGCGCTACGCCGACCTGGCCGGCGCGCTGACCGAGGCCACCCGCCGCTTCGCCGATGAGGTACGCGGCGGCGAGTTCCCCGCCGCCGAGCACACCTTCTGAGTACGCCGGGCGGTGCGACCACCGGCCGCACCGCCCACCCCGGCGCCGCGCGCCTCGCTCCGGCCATGGCCCTGCTCAGGCATCGGTCAGGCCGCGCGGCTGCCCAGCCCCAGCCTGCCGCCGACCGCCTGCAGGGACGCGGTGCATCAGCGTGTAGGTCCAGGGTGTCGCGAAACCGATCGTGACCACGAGGTCGTACCAGGCGCTCGCGGACGGCGCGCAGCGCGGATCGCCGAACTGACCGCCCTGCGGGCCGAGCTGGCCGCCCGCGCCGGCACCGGCTGCCCACTCCGGCCGACCGACGTCAACGGCTGATCATCCACGGTCAGACCACGCAGAACTCGTTGCCCTCCGGGTCGGCGAGCTGCACGGCGTAGTGGCCGTTCGCCGAGTCGTCCATCGTGCCCAGCACCCGGGCCCCGAGCGGCACCAGCCGGGCCACCTCGGCATCAACCCTCGCCCGCCGCTCCGGTAACGGCACCTCCCGGCCGCCGCCGACCTTCAGGTCGATGTGCAACCGGTTCTTGACCGACTTCGGCTCGGGGACCGGCTGGAACCAGATCCGAGGCCCGGCCCCGGTGGGATCCTCCAGCCGGTCCGCACAGTCGCCGTCGCCCAACTCGTCGGCCGGAACCCCCACCGAGAGATACCAGTCCCGCCAGGTGGCGTGCCCCGCCGGAGCCGGCTGCGGCCGGTACCGCAACGCCTCCGCCCAGAACCCGACGAGCCGCCCCGGATCCCTGCAGTCGATTGTCATCTGCCACTCCATCCGGCGATGGTGCCCCATGGGTACGACGATGCATCACCGTCACCGTTCGGCGGTCGCACGGCGTGGGCAGCGCCGGGCCCGGACGGGACGGACCCGACCGGCGGATTCCGGTACGGTGCGTGGATGATCTTCCAGCCTGGGCAGGTCATCACCCGCCGGTAGTCGACGCCGACGGCAACACGCCGCACGAGATCTCCATCGACCTCATGCGCGACCCCAAGCTGACCGTCCTGCCCTTCAAGGAGTGGTGGTTCTTCCGGGAGGGCGTCTTCTCCGGCTGGTACGTCAACCCGGAGGAGCCGTACCTCCGACGGCCCGACGGCGTCGACACGACCGACCACGTCCTCGACATCGTCGTGACGCCGGAACGGCAATGGGCGTGGAAGGACACCGATGAGTTCACCGAGCGGGTCGGCAACCCGCTCTCCTTCGATCAGGCGACCGCCGACGCCGTCCGGGCCGAGGGCGAGCGGCTGATCCCGCTCATCGAGGCGGGCGAGTTCCCGTTCGACGGTATCCACACCAACTTCCGGCCGGACCCGCGCTGGATCCTGACCGTCACAGGTCGGTGACGCGGATGCCGGCGTGGGCCTTGTAGCGCTTGTTGATGGCGATCAGGTTGGCGGTGAACGCCTCGATCTGGTGGGCGTTACGCAGCCGGCCGGCGTAGATGCCCCGCATCCCGGGGATCCGGGCGGCGAGCGCGGCGACCACCCCGACCAGCTCCCGGTCCTCGGTGCAGATCAGCACGTCCAGGTCGATCCGGTCGATCTCGGGGTCGGCCAGCAGCGGCGCGCTGACGTGGTTGAACGCGGCGCACACCCGGGAGGCGGGCAGCAGCCCGGCGGCCTGCTGGACGGCGCTGCCCTCGGCGACCGACAGCGCGTACGGGCCCTGCTTGTCGAAGCCGAGCGGGTTGACGCAGTCGATCACGATCTTGCCGGCGAGCGGCTCAGCCAGGGCGGCGACAGTGGCGGCGTGCCCGTCCCACGGCACCGCGATGATCACCGCGTCGCTACGGCGGGCCACCTCGGCGTTGTCCACCCCGGCGACCGTCGCGTCCGCCGCCACGCCGGGCAGCGCGGCGATCTCGGCGGCGGACTGCGCCGCCCGGTCGGCCGAGCGGGAACCGATCAGCACGGTCTGCCCGGCCCGGGCGAACCGGTAGGCGAGCCCTCGCCCCTGGTCACCGGTGCCCCCGATGATGCCGACGGTCAGCCCGGAGACGTCGGGCAGCGTGGTCGCGTCGTATGCCATGCGCCCATCCTCGCAAACCCCACTCCCCGACCGACAGCGTGAGCCCAGCGGCAGTCGCCGCCCGCCCACCCGGCACGGGGGCGGCGGCGCGTGGGCGCGGGTGCGGGTCAGGCGTGGGTCAGGCGCGTTCGAAGAGGACCTTGCGGTGGGCGGGGTCGGCGCTGACCAGGCGGACCGGGACGCGCTCGCCGAGCGGCAGCTCACCGAGGCACCGGGCGCGGACCGGCGGCTCGTCCAGGGCGACCGTGCCGCCGGGCCGGCGTCCCGGCTTCGCCGCGCCGTTGCCCGACGGGCCAGCCGGCCGGGAGCCGTCCCCGGGCTGCCGGGGCACCTCGACCACCGGCCGTGGGGCGTCCACGTCCAGCACCGCCGCCTCGAACGTCTCCCCCACCCGGTGCTCCAGCAGCACCGCCTCGGCCAACTCGACCGCGCCGCGGGTCGCCGCCGACGCGGTCCGGTCGGTGTTCGTCATCACCTCCGGCAGCTTCGGCAGCGCGGCACGGGCCCACTCGGGCACCTCGCGGCCCTCGTGCAGGGCCAGGCAGACCTCGGTCGCGTACCGGTCGGCCAGCCGGCGCAGCGGCGCCGTGACGTGGGCGTACGCCGCCGCCACCCCGCCGTGCTCCGGCTGGTCGGGCAGCTGCCCGTCGAAGGCGGTGTACGCCGCCCCGCGCATCAGCTCGGCCGCCTGGTCGATGAAGGCCGCCGCCCGGGGCTGGGAGGCGTCCAGCCCGGCCAACACCTCGCCGACCGACATCCCCGCCGGCCAGGGCACGCCGAGCGGGCCGGCGGCCAGCCGCAGCCGCTCGACCGCTTCCGGCTTCGGCCGGGGCATCGTCCGTAGCAACCCGATCCGGCCGGCGAGCATGATGTCGGCGGCGGCCATCCCGGTCAGCAGGGAGATCTGCGCGTTGTGTTCCTCCATCGGGCCGGGCCCACGCAGCACCAGCCGCCAGCCGTCGCCGTCCGGCTCGACGTCCTGCTCGGGCAGGGGCAGGTTGATCGCACCCCGGCGCAGCCCGCGCGCGGTGAGCAGGGCACCGATCTCGGGCAGCAGGGCGATCGGCTCGGGCAGTCGACCGGCGTCGGCGGCGAGCTGCACGCCGACGTAGTCGAGTTTGGCCCGGCTGCGCACCCGCGCGCGTTCCAGGGCGACGCCCGCCGTGTCGCCGCCGGCGTCGAGGTCGATGGTCCAGAGCACGGCCGCCCGCTCGGCGTCGGGCAGCAGGCTGGCCGCCCCCTCGCTGAGCGTGTGCGGGTGCAGCGGCACGTTGCCGTCGGGCAGGTACACGGTCTGCCCCCGGCGCCAGGTCTCCTCCTCCAGCGCCCCGCCGGGGCGTACGTGGGCGGCGACGTCGGCGATCGCGTACCGGACCCGGAAACCGCCGCCGCGACGGCGGCTGAGGTGCATCGCCTGGTCGAGGTCGCGCGAGGCCGCCGGGTCGAGGGTGACGAACGGGATGTCGGTCCGGTCGGCGACGGCCGGCAACGGCGCGGCGGCGGACTCCTCGGCCTCGCGCTGCGCCGCGGTCGGAAAGCCCTCGGGCAGTCCCAGCTCGCGGCGCAGCGCGCCGAAGTCGATACGGGGCGCCAGTACGCGTCGGATCACCACGCCGTCAATCCTGACAGCGCGGCGCGTGATCCGCCCGCCGCTGCGGCGTGGCGCCGGTCAAGCGACGGGCCCCGGAGCTCAGCCGGCCCTCCGCCGGGTGCTCGCCAGCTTGGCCGTCGACCGGCCCGCCGCGACCCTCGTACCGGCCGGCTTCCGGGCGGCGGTGAGCCGCTTGTGGGTGCCGGTGGAGGTGCTCGTCCTGGCCTCGAGGCCGCTCACGGACGACGCCGTGGCGGTCGCCTTCCGGCCCGCCGCCTTACGCGCGGTCGAGGAGGTGCCGGTGGCCTTCCTCGCCGGAGCCTTCTTCGCCGCGGCCGTGGTCTTCTTCGCCGGAGCCCGTTTCGTCGCGGCCGTGGTCTTCTTCGCCGGAGCCCGTTTCGCCGCGGCCGTCGTCTTCGCCGTGGCCTTCTTCACCGCCGGGCCGGCTTTCCTCGCCGCGGTCTTCGTCACCGCGGCGGTGGCCTTTCTTCCGGTGGAGGTGACCTTCCGGGCCGCAGCCGTGGTCCGGGCGGGGGCCTTCTTCGCCACGGTCGTGGTCTTCCGCGCCGCGGCCGTGGCCTTCTTCGCGGGGGCCTTCTTCGCCGCCGCGGTCTTCCTGGCGGTGGCCTTCTTGGCCGGGGCCTTCGCCACGGTGGCCCGCTTGGCCGGGGCCCGCTTCACGGTGGCCTTCTTGGCCGGAGCCTTCGCCACGGTGGCTCTCGTGGCGGGCGCCTTCTTCGCGGCGGCCCTGGTGGCCGTGGCCTTCTTGGCGGGCGCCTTCGTGGCCGGGGCCGTGGCCTGCTTCGCGGGGGCCTTCCGCGCCGCCGACACGGCCTTTCTGGCGGCCGCCTTCTTCGCGACCGCCTGCTTCGCCGGTACCCGGCCGGCGCCGGCTCCCGAGGCGTTCGGGGACGCCTTGGTGACCGTGGCGGTGCGGGCGGTGGCCGCCCCCACGGTCCGCCGGGGGACGGTGGTCTGCTTCGCGGTCCGACGGGCTCTGGCCGGGCGGGTGGTGGCCTGCTGTGCTTCGGCCATCTCGGTTCCCTTCTTGGGGACGTGCCTCCGCCGTCGCGGAGCGCACGAGTACCTCGACGCGGGTCGTCCCGCGCCGTCTACCTGTCCTCCCCGGCCCAACGGGCGTCCTCGGCGTCCCACGCTTCGTTGCGCTCCCGCACCTGCTGCAGGGCGTTCGCTGCGTCGGCGGCCGAGGCGTACGGTCCGAGAACGTGCTTCGCGGGGCACACGTCGGCATCGGTCTCGACCCGGTGGTGTCGCGTGCACCAGTAGTAGTGCTCACCACTTCCGTCGTCGCTCATGCGATCACTGTGCAACGCGACGCGCCCGGCCGCCACCGGAACGCCGCAAATAGTCGCCGATGTTCTCCACAGTAGACGTGCTCCCGGCCGGGCGGGGCGGAACGGGAAAAGACGGCTGAACGGCGGGTGACCCCGACGCCTCGCGGCCGGCAGTACCGGCACGACGGCCGGTACGGGGGCCGGTCCGGAGTGCGGGTGGGCCCGGGTCGTGAGCTGGTCCGGCTGAGAACCACCCGGCCGGCCGGTCGCGGTCAGGCCGGCGACGCGACCGGCTCCGCCGCCGGAACGCCGTCCGGGCCCGCCGACCGCGCGGCCCCGACGACGTACGCCAGCGCGTACGGGGTGCAGGCCAGGTACAGGAAGGGCTGCAGCTCGACCAGGTCACCGATCAGGAACAGCTCCTCCCTCGTCGGACGGGGCAGCCCGAACGACCAGTCGGTCCAGCAGGTGAAGAGCCACAGCGGCGCGGAGATCCGGTCGACGGTGTCGCCCTGCGCCACCCCGTCGATGACGGTGTCCGGGCCGGCCGGGATGTGGTTGACCACGGTGAGCACCACCGCCACGTCCGCGGCGACCAGCGCGCCGAGCACGCCCAGGCACCAGGCGGCCCAAACGCGGCCCCAGCCGGCCAGCGTCCCGACGCCCCACAGCACCAGCGCCAGACCGGTCAGCCAGACCACCAGTCCGGGTACGGCACGTACCAGGTCGTCGGTGGTCTCGTTCAGCGCGTACTCGATGGCGACCGCGGTGAGGGCGATGGGCAGCACCACGCCGAGCGCCGGACCCAGCCGCCCGCGCAGGGCGGTACGCGCGGCGCCCCGGCCGACCCGTCGGGCGAACCACACCGCGAGCACGGCGGTGAGGGCGCTCACCACCAGCGCCTGCGGGACGGTCCGGCCCCCGACGAGGCCCACCTGCGCGACCAGCCCGTTGGACACGACCGCCGCGAGCACCAGGATCGCCAGGCAGGTCGGCGGGGCCAGCAGCAGCGTGGCGGCCGTCCGGCGGGCCCGGGCGTCGAACCGGGCCCGGTCGACGACCGGCGCGCCGGGCCGGCTGACGGCCAGGCTGGCGGCGAAGCCCAGCATCCGCCAGCGCTCCCCCCGCTCGGCCAGCACGTGCAGCTCGCCCTGCCACTCCCGGGACAGCTCGTCGCGCAGCTCCGCCGGCCAGCGCCGCACCGCCGACCGCAGCAGGAACCCGGCCAGCCGCCGGGTCACCACGCCGGGGCTCCCGTCGGCGCGATGCCGCCCCGGGGCGCCCGACCGTCCGGGGCGAGGGCCCGCAGCTCGGCCAGCGCCGGCCGGGCGGCGCGTACCCCTTCGGGGGTGAGCCGGTAGTAGCGGCGCGCGGGTCGACCGGCGGCGACCGGGTCGACCTCCTCCCACTCGGCGGCGAGCCACCCGGCCGTCTGGAGCCGGTGCAGCACCGGGTAGAGGGTGCCGCTGGGCAGGCCGGTGAGCTTCATCAGGTCGAGCCCGTAGCGCGGGGCCTCGGGGTCGGCGAGCAGGGCGGCGAGCACCTTCGCCACCGGGATCGTCATTCGCATGACGGCACTGTATCGGAACTCTACATAGGTGGCCACTCCCATCCGGAGACGCGCCAGCGGTCAGCCACCTTTCAGAGTGGACACGATGCCCCGGCACCGGCTGCGGGGATCGGTCAACGCTGCTGGTCGCCCAGGGCGTCCTGCAGGCGACGGTGCTCGACTTCGGTGCCGATCGCGCCCCGGCGCTCGGGGTGCAGGACGTAGTACCGGATGACGTCGGCGAGGAACTGAGCGTCGATGTTGTCCGTGGGTAGCGTCTCCTTCGCCACCCGCCCACGGCGTCGCACCAGCTCGGGCCGGGCGCACACGAGGCGCAGCCGGGTCGGCTGGTCGGCGGGGCGGTGCGTCTGCCCCACCGGCAACGCCTCCCACGGCACCGTCAGGGTCCCCCAGACCTCGCGGACGCGCACGCCCTCCGGCCGTAGCTGGACGCCGAGCCCACGCCATGTCGCGACAACGAACAGGGCGGCGAAGAACAGCATGGATATGGCAGGTAGCAACGAGTCGAGCGCCGCCGAGGTGCCGACCGAGCGGAGCAGTTTCCCCACCGCCTCCGCCGCGAGCAGCAGCACGCAGAGGGCCAGGTAGACCGGCCCCGCCCGGACCGGGCCGTCGAAGGCGGGCACGTCCGGCTGCGCCACGAACATCGCCGGACGCCGCTGGAGCCAGCTCGCCAGCCCCAGGCTCAGCAGAACCCCGACCACGGCGAGCACCGGAATCAGCCGTTGGCCACCGTACGGCACCAGCGCCGCCGCCGCGGCGTCCACGACGGCCACCACGACGCCCGCGGCCAGGATCGTGCGACGGTGACGAGCCGTCGCACGGAGGATCGTGGCGATCATGCGGTGACGGTACGGCAGCAGGTCAAGAAACGCCGCCGCCGAACAGCTCGACATCCGGGAGGTCCGGCTGCGACATCGCTAGCCCGTCGGACCGTCGTAATAGCCAGGGCGGGCGAGCAGTACCGCGTTGAAGTAGTAGCCCTGAGTCTCGGCCGGGTCATCGTCTTCGACGAACGAGCGCCAGAACGACAGGAGAAGGTCGGGGGCGACGAACGAGGCGCCGTCGTCCTCCTCGACAAGACGCACGGTCCGGCTCAGCTGGTTGACGACCTCCCTGGCGGGCAGGGCGAACACGTCCACACCCTGGTATGTCACCGTGTCGCCACCCTTGTACGGCCGCCCCAGCTCGATGGCTTCCACCGTCCCGCCGGCCCCGCACGACACGCTGATCATCAGGCCGCTTGGCCGGAAGACGTTCAGCCCCGGCCGGTCGGACTCGGAGACCGCAGCGGCGTCCTTGAAGCGGTCCAGAGCCAAACCCGCCTCGGTACGGCTCATTCCGATACGCAGCCAGCCAAGGGTGTCCGGTGGTTCAAGGACCAGATGCATTCGGACATGCTCGCAGGTCTGCTGGGCAAGCTCACGCGACGGTGCCGGCAGCCTGATCAACGAAACCGAGTCGCCGGTTCATAGCGATCGCGGACGCGTTACCCGGGTGATGAAGCGTCCCGAGCCACCGGTAGCCGGACAATCGAACAAATCGGATCGCCAGCAGCTTCATCGCCAGCGACAGGCCCTGCCCACGGTACGGCCCGAGGACGCCGGTCATCTCGCTGAACGCGAGCCCCCGGTCCGGGTGCAGCGAGGTGGCCGACATTCCGATCCACTCGTTGCCGTGAAGGGCGAGGACGACGCCGCCGGGGTTGAAGGTAGGTGCATCAATGCGTTGAGCGAGATATTCCTCGTAGGTGTAGAACTCCCCCCGATCAG
The DNA here is from genome assembly GCF_040634005.1 of Micromonospora sp. NPDC007271. Classification (NCBI taxonomy): domain Bacteria; kingdom Bacillati; phylum Actinomycetota; class Actinomycetes; order Micromonosporales; family Micromonosporaceae; genus Micromonospora; species Micromonospora sp. NPDC007271. Next base: position 25,557 of record NZ_JBEYER010000020.1, on the reverse strand, counting down.
GGATGTCGGCCGAGCAGGTCTTGTTGAGGTCGTAGAGCGCCCGCCGGTGATCGGGGGTGTCACCAAGTTCGGCCATCGTCGCGAAGTCGATGCCCGACGCGCGCGCCCGACGCAGGTACGGCTCGAAAGCGTGATCGTCGAACTCGTCAATGTCCAACTGAAGGCGCACCCACTCCGGCATGGCCGAACCTTACCCGTACAGCCGTCACGACCAGCGATGACAGCCAGAGTCGCCGTGTGAGCAGGCGTCGAGCCCCGTTCCCGCTGGTGGCGGGCTAGCGACTCCAAGTTCCGCTTCAACGTCTGGACGACGTCCTTGAGTCTTCCGCTACGTCAGTCTTTATGGTCGCCTGCATGGACGACATCACACCCGAGGTCACGCGTGACATCTACGGCATGCCGGCGTTCGTAACTTTGGCGGTCGCGGATCTTGACCGCGCCGTCGACTGGTACGTCAACGGGCTTGATTTCATATCTCTCTTTACGATGCCCGGTCCCGACGGCGTGCCGGCGTTGGTCCATCTTCGCCGCTGGCGGTACCAGGACATTCTGGTGCGCAAGGGAGTGGCGCCGGTTGGTGGTGAATGGACCACGAGCTTCATGGCCACCGCCGAGCAGTTGGATACGATCGCCGAGCGCGCCCGGATACATGGCGGCGGCGTTGTGGACGGACCATCCGAAACGCCGTGGAACACTCGTGACCTGCGGCTAACCGACCCGGACGGGTACACGATCGTCTACACCGCCCGCCGGCCGGCAGGGGAACGTGATGAACGCTTCAACGCGATGATGGAGCGGGAGGCCCGCCGGCAGCTCAGCGACTAAGTGTGTGCCCGATCCGTGCCCGATGCAGAGGACAAGACTGGCCAACAGCGGCACTTCGACGGCCTAAACCTGAACGCTCCGTGGCTACCTACCGGCTGGCACGGCTGCTCATGGTGTAGATGCTGACGGTCACAGGGTGAGCATCGGGAGCTAAGTCTCGTCCCGCTGCCGCCGTTCTAGCTCCCAGAGCCTCGCGCGGTCGCGGTAGTAGATCTCGTCCTGGCGATGCATCACCTCAACCAGGGCTTTGATGCCGGCGCTACGCCCGAAGCATTCTGCGTGGACGAGCCGCCGTGGGTTGGCCCGGAGGTCGTACACGTACGGCACCCACCGAGCCGGGCTCCATTCGGAACCGCTGCCGGGTCTACGGTCCTGGCTTACTGCCGGTCCGTCGGGATCGATCGGATTGCCGCATTCGGGGCATCTGAGCGACGGCACTCGAACAGTATGGGCTGCTTGAGTTGCCGCACGACATGTACCCAGCCGGTGCCAAGGCGGCCCGCAAGCGGGGCACGCCGGCCCGGCCTCGGCCTGCTGGTGACCTCCGGCCGGCATCGGCCGGGCCGGCCGGCCACGCTGCGGAGCACCAAGAGCATGAGGCGCTGAGGCGGGACGATCGCCATCGGGGTTGCTCTCCATCGAGGGCGGGGCGATCGCTGCCGCGCAGCAGAGCTGCTTGCCCCCGAGTCATGCGGGCACTGTTCGCGGTTCGACGACGACGAGGACCAGGGCGTGACCCATCCCCCGGCTGCCCGATCCTCTACGCCACCCGGACGGCGTCAAGGGCGCTGCGCGTCGGCACGCCGATGGCCTACGGCCACCCTTGACCCCGACCGGGCGCCGCAGTCCCTGGCATCTATCCGGTGGATGGGGGCAGACTGGCGGCTCTCCACTCGATCTTTCTCACGAGTCCCGCTTGTACCTCGTGTAGCGGCCAGGGTCAGCGGCATGTCTCGATCGGCGCTCAGGCCGGAAGGGCGCGGTACCCCAAGAGCAGGTGTCCGGAAGGTGTGGACTGCGCGTCAAGCAGCGTCAGCCGGCGCAGCGTGTCGTCGTGGTCGAACAGCCTTCGCCCGTCGTGGGCTAGCGTCGGAGTGATGACCAGTCGCAGCTCGTCGACCAATCCCGCTTTGAGGAGCGACTGGGCCAAGCTGATGCTGCCGTGTACTCCGATGTCACCGCCCTCCTGACGCTTTAGAGACGCAACATAGTCGGCGACGGGGACATCCACCAAGACCGTCCCAGCCCACTCCGTGGCGGGCTTACTGGACGTGATGACGTGCTTGGCTGTGCGGTTGATAAAGCTGGCGAACGGTTCGACGTCCGAGCTGGGCCAATAATCCACCCAGTAGTCGTACGTGCCGCGTCCCAGCAGCACGGTATCCTGCGTGCTGATGACGCTGGAAAGGTTCTCGAAAACCTGCTGATCGACGTCGAACATCCAGTTTCCCGGCTCTTCGGCAACTCCGTCTAAAGACAGCAGCTCATAGACCACGACCTTACGCATGCTCTGGTTTCCTTCGTTCCGGCGGCGGTCGCCGCGATGACGATGCGATGGCCCAGCGTAAGACACCGCCGTCTGGTCCGCGACTACGAACACCATTCCGAGACGTCCGAGCGCACGCTCCGCTGACGGGAGCCATCAACAGGAATCTGCGGATTAGAAGGTGGCTGTACAGCCATCGGTACAGCCAAGCCCGCCGGTGGACACCGCAGACCACCGGCGACATGGCGTGCAGGCACGAATGGTCACGCGCTTCCTGCCATGACCTGGCCCACCAGGTCCCTGCCGGCCGTGATCTTCGTCCTTTCAAACTGAAGCTCCGCCAGGGCGTCACCAGGGCGTCAGGGCGTCCCCAGGGCGTCAAACGCCGGCCAAAGTTGACCAACGACGACCATCGACACCCGAACATAGAACCAGGCCACAGCCTTGATCAGGTCTCTGAGCTGGTGGGCGACGGACGAGTCGACCTGTACGCCGGATTCTGTGACCGACGCTGCCCGAGGGCGCGTCGGCGGCGGCCATCCATCTCGGCCTGCCGTCACCGGCAGGCTCCAGCGGCCTACCCGCAGACATCGGGCGGGCCGCCCTCAAGCGTCTGCGCGGACCGTCGCCTCGCGGCGACGACCCTTTCTTGGCCTTGCTCCGGGTGGGGTTTACCGAGCCATCCCGGTCACCCGGGATGCTGGTGGGCTCTTACCCCACCGTTTCACCCTTACCGTCCCGTTTCGGGCCGGCGGTCTGTTTTCTGTGGCACTGTCCCGCGGGTCACCCCGGGTTGCCGTTAGCAACCACCCTGCCCTGTGGAGTCCGGACGTTCCTCGGCGACGAGCCGCAGCCCGTCGACGCGACCGCCCGGTCGACTCGTCCGTCGCGCCCTCATACTAACGATCCCCAAGCCGCCGCCATTTCCCGGCAGGCCGGTCAGCACACCAGCCACCGTTTGATCAGCTACCAGGCGATCGCCAGCACAGCCGGCGTGGCGACGGGAGCGGCCGGCGTCACCCTCCTCGTCGGGCCGTCCCGCCCGGAACGACGCGGGAGGGCAGCGAAAGGTTGAGTTCACGGTGGGTCGTACTAGCCTCTGGGGATCATGGACCTCTCCGACGCCGCGCTCCTGGTCACCGCAGGTCTCGCCGCGGGCATGGTGAACGCGGTGGCCGGGGGCGGTTCCCTCATCACCTTCCCGGCTCTGATCGCGATCGGCCTCCCCCCGGTCCCCGCCAACGTCACCAACTCCGTGTCGGTGTTCCCCGGGTACGTCGCCAGCGTGGCCGGCAGCCGGATGGACCTGCCGCGCGGGCGGCAGCTGTGGAGCCTGCTGCCCACCACCGTGCTCGGCACGGGCGTCGGCTGCCTGCTGCTGCTGTCCACCCCGGCGCGGGCGTTCGAGCTGGTGGTGCCGTTCCTGGTGCTGGGCGCGACCGCCGTGCTCGCCTTCCAGGATCCACTGCGCCGGTTGGTCGGCCACCCGGCCGACCTGAGCCCGCGCCGCCGTACCCTCAGCGTGCAGGCCATGGTCGCGGTCGGTTCCGTGTACGGCGGCTACTTCGGCGCGGCGCTCGGGGTGATGCTGGTGGCCGGGCTGGCGCTGGTGCTGGACACCACCCTGGCCCGGGTGAGCGCCATCAAGAACCTGCTCTCGGCGGTGGTGGGGCTGACCACGCTGGTGGTGTTCGCGCTCTTCGGGCCGGTCCACTGGGTGGCCGCCGCGGTGATCGCACCGGCCACGGTGGCCGGCGGCTACCTGGGTGCCCGGCTGGTTCGCCGGCTCCCGTCGGTGGTGCTGAAGACCGTCATCGTGGTCTTCGGCACGGTGATCGGTCTCTACCTGCTCTGGCGCGCCCTGCGCTGAGCAGGCCCGGACGCCGAACCGCCCCGGCGCGAGGCTGCGCCGGGGCGGTTCGACCAGGAGGGAACGTCAGTACGCCTCGCCGACCGGCTCCTCCGGGGAGTGCTCGGCGCCGCGGGCGGCCCGGTTCCACCTCGACCAGAGCACCCGCTCGCCGTAGCCGGCGGCCATCAGGTGCGCGAAGGCGAGATAGATCAGTACGCCGACGGCGAGCACCCCGAAGCCGACCCAGAACGGCAGGGCCAGTCCGTGTTCGGCGAGCTTGCCGGAGATGATCGGGGCCGGCGCGGCGGCGCCCCAGCGGACCAGGTTGAACGCCCCGGTGGCGACCCGCCGGTCGGCGGAGCCGAGGCCGAGCGCCAGGTCGGTGAGGTTGGCGTTGGCCAGACCCATGAACAGGCCGGCGAGCACCAGCACCACCAGCGACTCGGTGGTGCCGGAGGAGGTGGCGAAGAGCACCATGCAGACCAGCAGGCCGGCGATGGCGACACCGACGGTCTGGACGGCGCCGATCCGGTGCGCGAGCCGGTGGCCGATGAGCAGGATGCCGGCGGCCAGGCCGAGGCCCCACCCGGTGAAGGCCAGCCCCAGCGGGATCACGTCGAGGTGCAGGTAGAGCGGCGTGTAGCCGAGCACCACGAAGAAGACGAAGTTGTAGGTGGCGGTCACCACGCAGAGGGTGATGAACGCCGGCTTGCGGTACGTCGAGAAGATCTGGCCGATGCGTACGGGGGCCTGCCGGCTGGCCGGCTCGCGGAGCTTGCGCGCGGCCACGGCCAGCGCGAGCACCATGAAGACGCCGCAGACGAAGAACGGCAGCCGCCAGCTCACCTGGCCGAGCAGGCCGCCGATGAGCGGGCCGACGGCGAAGCCGAGCCCGAGCGCGGTCTCGAAGAGGCCGACCACCCACTCCCGGTCGTTCGCGAGGTTGACCAGCACCACCATCGCGGTGGCGAAGAACATCGCGTTGCCCAGCCCCCACACGCCGCGCAGCACGGAGAGCTGCACGATGTCGTTGCTGAACGACGCGAGGATCGCGGCGGCGCCGACCACCGTGACACCGGTGATCAGCACGGGCTTGAAGCCGAACTTCCCGCTGGCGAGGGTCGCCGGGATCATGCCGACCGCCATCACCGCGATGTACGCGGTGAACAGCAGCTCGACCTGCCAGGCGGTGACCCCGATCGCCGCACCGATGGCGGGCAGGATCGGGTCGACGACGGCGATGCCGGCGATGGCGAGGAACGCCACCAGCGTGGTGGCGTAGATGGCACTGCGGTTGGGCTCGGACTGCCGATCCACTCCGCCTCCCCAGATAGCTGTATCGTACAGGTAATTCGGTTGTATCATACAGCTATGAGCGACGACCACACGACGGGAACGGGTGCGAACGAGGTCACGCTCGGCCGGATCGAGACCGAGATCGCGCTGCTGATGCGGCTGGGCGAGGCGACCCGCCGGGCCACCGGCACGGCCGAGCACCGGGTGCTGGACCGGGCGGCGTACGTGATCCTGCGCTACCTGGACAGCGCCGGCCCGCAGAACGTCTCGGGGCTGGCCGCGCGGCTGAACCTGGACGGCTCCACGGTCACCCGCCAGGTCTCCGCCATGCAGCGCGACGACCTGATCACCCGTACGCCGGACCCCGCCGACGGGCGCGGCACCCTGGTCTCTCCCACCCAGGCGGGGCTGCAGCGGATGGCCGCCGTCCAGGCGGCCCGCACCCGGCTGTACGGCGACATCCTCGCCGGCTGGACCAGCGATGACCGGGAGGCCCTCGCGACGATGCTGCACCGCCTCAACGAGGCCCTCGACTCACGCAACCGCCCCCGCTGACCCCACGCCGGTCTGCCATTGGAGTTAGCAGGGGCCCCCTGTACAACGCCAGGCGTTAACAGGGGGCCCCTCCTTTCAGGCGACCGGCTCGCGCGCGGAGTCGGCGTCGCGGTCCGGGCCGGGGGTGACCCGGGGGTCGCCCTCGTCGGCGAAGTAGTCGTCCGGGGTGGTGCCGTCCACCCCGTCGGCCACCTTGCCGGCCCGCAGCACCAGGGTGAGCAGCGCGGCGACGACCAGGTTGACCAGCACCGCCACGATCCCGACATAGATCGTCTTCTTGGTGTCGAAGCCGAACTCGGAGAGCGGGAAGGCCGAACCGGCGAAGTGCTTCTTCCCGGTCACCGGGTTCGCGACCTGGTAGAGCATCCACATGCCGAGCGCCATGCCGGCCACCCAGCCGGCGATCAGCGCACCGCGGTGGAACCAGCGGGTGTAGAGGCCCAGCGCCACCGCCGGCAGCGTCTGGAGGATGATCACGCCGCCGATGAGCTGCAGGTCGATGGAGAACTGCGGGTCGAGGAAGACGATGCAGGCGACCGCGCCGACCTTCACCACCAGCGAGGTGATCTTCGAGACGTTGGCCTCCTGGGCCGGGGTCGCGTCCCGCTTGAGGTACTCCTTGTAGATGTTGCGGGTGAAGAGGTTCGCGGCCGCGATCGACATGATCGCCGCCGGCACCAGCGCGCCGATCCCGATCGCCGCGTACGCGACCCCGGCGAACCAGTCCGGGAACTGCGCGTCGAAGAGCCGCGGCACGATGGTGTTGGTGTCGAAGCTGTTCTCCTTGGTTCCCGGCAGCGGTGTCACCTTCGCCGCGATGGCCATGTAGCCGAGCAGCGCGATCAGCCCGAGCAGCAGGCTGTACGCCGGCAGCGCGGACATGTTCCGCTTGATCACGTCCCGGTTCCGGCTGGCCAGCACGCCGGTGATGCTGTGCGGGTAGAGGAAGAGCGCCAGCGCCGAACCGAACGCCAGCGTGACGTACTGGAGCTGGTTGTTGGCGTTGAGCAGGATGCCGTCGTTCGGATTGTTCGCGGTCGCCTGGAACTTCGCGTCCGCCGCGTCGAAGATGCTGCCCCAGCCGCCGAGCTTGTACGGCAGGTAGAAGACCGCCACCAGGATCACGAGGTAGATCAGCGAGTCCTTGACGAAGGCGATCAGCGCCGGCGCGCGCAGCCCGGACTGGTACGTGTAGGCGGCCAGGATGGCGAACGCGATGATGATCGGCAGGTGCCGGGCCAGCGCACTCTGCCCGGTGACGCCCATCGTCTTGAGCACCGCCTCGATGCCGACCAGCTGCAACGCGATGTACGGCATGGTCGCCACGATGCCGGTGATCGCGACCAGCAGCGCCAGGATCGGTGAGTCGAACCGGCTGCGCACGAAGTCGGCCGGGGTGACGAACCCGTGCCGGTGCGACACCGACCAGAGCCGGCAGAGCACCAGGAACACAATCGGGTAGACGACGATCGTGTACGGCACGGCGAAGAACCCGGCCGCGCCGGCCCCGAAGATCAGCGCGGGCACCGCGACGAAGGTGTACGCGGTGTAGAGGTCACCGCCGACCAGGAACCAGGTGATCCAGCCGCCGAAGCTTCGCCCGCCCAGGCCCCACTCGTCCAGGTGGGCCATGTCGCGCGGCGCCCGCCACCGGGCCGCCACGAAACCCATGGCGCTGACCACCAGGAAGAGCAGGGTGAAGATGATGATCTCGGTCAGGTGGTCGCGCCACATCATCGGTCACCCCGTTTCTTCGTCATCTGGTAGACGAGCGTGGTGGTGCCGACGCCGAGCAGGATCCAGGCCAGTTGCAGCCAGTAGAAGCGCGGGAACCCGAACAGCCGGGGTGAGTCGGCGTTGAAGAAGACCGGGATCAGCGGCACCACGATCGGTATGAAGAGCAACCAGTTCCAGGGACTGCGGTCCTTCGCCCTGGAGCGCGCCGTGACCGGCGCCTCCGGGTCGGGTGCTGCCATGTGACCCACCTCCGGAAAGGTCGTGACTCGCCAAGTGACGGCCGGAGGTTACGGCTATGTGAGCCAGGTCACGTTCACCCGGGTGGCGGCGGTGCGCCGAGTGGCCGCCCGCGTGCGCCGAACGGCGGAGGCGGGCGGCCGAACGCCTGAATGTCAGAGGCCGGTCAGGTGAGCGGTGTCGTTGACCGAGCGGACCGCGACGCCGCCGTCCGGATACAGGTCGAGCACCGAGAGGCCGGCGGTGTCCAGGTAGAGCCGGTGCAGGAAGGCGTCGCCGGCCGCGAGGGCGTCGCGCAGCACCAGCTTGATCGGCGAGACGTGGGAGACCACCACCACGCTCTCCCCCGGGTACGCGCTACGCAGCCGGTCGACCGCCCGGCCGGTGCGCTCGGCGACCGCGGCGAACGACTCGCCCTCCGGCGGGGCGATCCGGGTGGAGGCGAGCCAGGCGTCCAACTCCCCCGGCCAGCCCTCCCGTACCTCGGCGAAGGTCCGCCCCTCCCAGGCCCCGAAGTCGCACTCGATCAGGTCGTCGTCGGGGCGTACCGGGGGGTTGCCGACGGCGGCGGCGATCACCTCGGCTGTGGCCGTACAGCGGGCCAGCGGCGAGCTGACCACGGCCGCGACCGACGGCGCGAGGGCGGCCACCCGGGCGGCGGTCGCCCGGGCCTGGGCCCGACCCCGGTCGGTCAGCGGCACGTCGTCGCGGCCGGAGTAGCGCTTCTGCACGGTCCGCCCGGTCTCGCCGTGCCGGACCAGGATCAACCGGGTCGCGGTCTCGGTGGGGCGCGGCTCCCAGGAGGCCGGCGTGGTGGCCGGGTCGGTGCCGGTGGCCCGGCCGGTGGCGGCCCGGGCGGCCACCTCGCGGGCCGCGGCCCGGGCGGCCGAGTCCGGGCCGGCCACCTCGCGCGGGGGCTCCACGATCCGTGGCGGCTCGACGGCCGGCCGGGCCGGCGCCAGTCCGGCGGCGGCGTCCATCGCCGCGTTGGCCAGCGCGTCGGCGTGCCGGTTGCGTTCCCGGGGCACCCAGCTGAACCGTACGCTGGCGAACCGCCCGACCAGGCCGGCGGCCTGCGCGGCGAGCGGCCGCAGTCCCGGGTGCTTGATCTGCCAGCGGCCGCACATCTGCTCGACCACCAGCTTGGAGTCCATCCGCGCCTCGACCTCGGCCGCGCCCAGCTCGGCGGCGGCCTCCAGCCCGGCGATCAGGCCCCGGTACTCGGCGACGTTGTTGGTGGCGGTGCCGATCGCCTCGGACCGTTCGGCCAGCACCTCGCCGGTCGCCGGATCGCGGACCACCGCGCCGTAGCCGGCCGGCCCGGGGTTGCCCCGCGACCCGCCGTCGGCCTCGACCACCACCGCGCGCACCGCCACGACGGCTACAGCCCCGACTCGCTGGTGCGGACCAGGATCCGCCGGCACTCCTCGCAGCGCACCACGTCCTCCGGGTCGGCCTTGCGGATCCGGGCCAGGTCGGCCCCGGAGAGCTCCAGCCGGCAGCCGCCGCAGCGCGCACCGGTGAGCAGCGCCGCGCCGAGCCCGCTGTCCTCGCGGATTCGCTCGTAGAGGGCGACCAGGTCCGCCGGGAGGTCGTTGGCGAGCGGCTGGCGGGCGCTCCGCTTGAACTCCTCCTCCTTGGCGATCTCGGCCAGACTTGCGTCGCGGCGCTGCTCGGCGGCGGCCCGCCGGTCCCGGGTCTCGGCGAGGCGGCGCTCGACGCCGTCGAGCACCCCCTGCGCGGTCTCCCGCTGCTCCATCAGCTCCAGCTCGGCATCCTCCAGGTCGCCCTGCCGGCGGTTGAGCGAGACCAGCTCGTGCTGGATCGCCTCCAGCTCGCGGGCCGGCCCGGTGCCGGCGGCCAGCCGCGCCTCGTCCTTGCTCTTGCGAGCACGGACCTGGTCGATGTCCTTCTCCAGCCGGGCGATGTCCCGGTCCAGGTCGTCGACGGCCACCTGGGCGCGGACCCGCTCGTCCTCCAGCGCGGAGAGCTCCCGGGCGAACGCCTCCAGCTCGGCCAGCTCGGGCAGCGACCGGCGGCGGTGGGCGAGCTGGGCCAGGGTGGTGTCGATCGCCTGCAGGTCGAGCAGCCGGCGCTGCACCTTCGGGTCAGCCTTCACGGTGGGGGCTCCTTGTCGTCCGGTCGGGGTGCGGCGGCATGCACGGTCCACGGGTCGGTGTCCAGGTCGGACACCACGGTCTCGACGCCCAGTTCGCCTCGCAGCTGGGCGGCCAGGTCGTCCAGCCAGGGTCGTTCGGTCGCCCAGTGGGCGGCGTCCAGCAGGGCCGGGCCACCGGCGGCGAGGTGCTCGCCGGCGGGGTGATGGCGCAGGTCAGCGGTGAGGAACGCGTCCACCCCGGCAGCGGTCGCCTCGCCGAGGAAACTGTCTCCCGAGCCGCCACTGACCGCGAGGGTACGAACCATACGCCCGGGATCCCCGGCGGCGCGAACCCCCCAGGCGGTGGCCGGTAGCACCGCGGCGGCGTGCCGGGCCAGCTCGGCGAGGGTCATCGGCGTGGGCAACTCGCCGATCCGGCCGATGCCACGCCCCGGGCCGTCGGCCGGCGAGCCGGGCCGGGGCCGGTGCAGCGGGCGCAGCCCGGTCAGCCCGAAGCGGGCGGCGAGGGCGTCGGAGACGCCCGGGTCGGCCACGTCGGCGTTGGTGTGGGCGACGTACAGCGCGACGTCCGACTTGATCAGCCGGTGGACGATCCGCCCCTTGTAGGTGGTGGCGGCGACCGAGGAGACCCCGCGCAGCAGCAGCGGATGGTGCGCGACGATCAGGTCGGCCCCGGCGGCGAGCGCCTCGTCCACCGTCTCCGGCACCACGTCGACCACGCAGGCGATCCGGCGTACCGGATTCGTGGGCTCGCCGACGACCAGGCCGACCCGGTCCCACTCCTCGGCCCAGGCGGGCGGGTAGCGACGGTCGAGCGCAGCCACCACGTCGGCGACGGTGGGCGGGGATCCGGTTGTGCTCACGGCCGGCCAGCTTACCGGCGTCCGGGCCCGGTCAGGGCGTCGGACGGAAGGGCCGGCGCCCATTTCGGGCCGGGCCGCTCAGCCGACCCGGGCGGCCGGGCGCGGTGTGCCGCGCAGCGCCGCGAGGCCGACCCCCCAGGGAAAGGCGTCCAGGTGCCGCTCGCCGGTGCCCGGCGAATGCAGCGGTACGACGTGGTCACCGAAGACGACGCGCACCCCCCACTCGCGCAACCGGTCCAGGCTGGTGCGGAACGCCGGGTGCGCGGCCATCGCCGAGTTGGTGTAGGGGACCGCGGCGATCGGCACCCCGAGCCCCTGCGCCTCCACCAGCAGCCCGAGGGCGAGCGTGTCGGCGATGCCGACCGCCCACTTGTTGACGGTGTTGACCGTCGCCGGGCAGACCAGCATCGCGTCCGCCGACGGCAGCACGTCCGGGTCGCCCGGGTTCTTGTAGTGGGTGCGTACCGGGTGACCGGTCTGCCGGGCCAGCGCCGCCCGGTCGACGAACTTCGCGCCGTCCGGCGTGGTCACCACGCAGACGTCCCAGCCGTCCTGCTGGGCCAGGTCGACCAGCCGGCCGACGTGACGGGCCAGCGGCGACCCACAGGCGATGACGTAGAGCACCCGACGGTGCAGCTGACTGGTGTGACCGTTCATCCCACGAGCACCGCGCTGATGATTCGCTCGCTCATACTCCGACTCCCATGTGCTCAGCCAACTCCGCGATCGGCGGAGGCGGCGCACCCCGTGTGCGACGGAGCACGTCCGACATCACCTCGTGCGCGATCGGCCGGCAGCGGATCTCGGACGGGGCGAGCCGGTCGCCGCGCAGCAGCATCTCCCCCGCGTTCGCGACGTCGCCGATCTGGGCGTAGCCGCGGGCGATGTCGAGCAGGTGGTGCGCGCGCCGCTCGGGCAGCAGGGCGTTGAACGCGGGCTCGGAGATGCCGTGGTGGATCTCCACCGCCCGGCCGCCGTCGCCCATCTCCACCGCCGCGGCCGCCCGGTGCAGCTCCAGGTTCGTCGGACCGAACGAGGTCCAGTAGTGGTTCTGGTCCCCGCCGAGCAGGGTGGCCGCCTCCTGCGCGCCGGCGAAGAGGTCGTCCACGGTGGCGGAGTCGCCGATCCGGGAGGCGGCCATCGCACCCTGGAGCAGCAGCATGCCGTAGACGGAGAGCCGGCCCGGGGTGGCCTCGTTGCCGCCGCCGGGAGCGAGCCGGTTGGCGATGTTCACGTTGAGTTCGAGCGCGGGGCGGGCCCGACCCATCGCCACCAGCGCGTTGCAGACCCGGGTGGTGGCGATGCCGGCCAGCAGCTGGTCGTCGGCCCGCTGGGCGACCGCCATCGAGCGGTCGGCGGCCAGCCAGGCCAGGTCGCACTCGCCGAGCTTGCGCAGCACCGACGAGGCGATCTGGTAGACCTGCCCGAGCAGGTGGGCCGCCTCCATGGCCTGGTCGCCGCCGTAGCCGGCGTCGGCGGCCTGGGCGTCGCGTAGCAGCTTCGGCAGCGCGCGGGTGAGCATGCCGTAGCGGCCGTACTGGTAGGTGAGCCAGGCGTGGTTGACCGCCTTGCGCATGTCGCCGAGCGGCGGGGGGTAGGGCGCCGCGTCGAAGTACGCGCTCATCGAGTCGTACCGCTCCAGCGCGGCCCGGATCTCCTCGACCTCGACCTGGTCGATGCAGTTGAGGGCGTCGCTACGCCGCTCCGGGTCCTTGCCGAGCAGCAGTTGCACGTCGACCTGGAGGATGTCGGCGATCTCGTAGAGGACGGAGAACTTGTCCAGCCGCCGCACCCCGCGCTCGACCTTGTCCACCCAGCTCTTGGACTTGCCGAGTCGGTCGGCGAAGACCTGCTGCGACATCTTGCGCCGGCTACGCCAGTACGCCACCCGGCGGCCTATGGGCAGTTCGTCCATCTCGCAGTCCCTCCCCCTCGCCGTTCTCGGCTGATCCCCCGAGCGGGCCCTCGCGACGGCCCGTCGGTCTTGCGATTCCCTCTGGTCGCACAGTCTGTACGTCAGCCGTACGGCCAGCCCTCGTAGTTTCCGTGCAAGTTGCATCAGCCGTTCGTCAAGTCAACGAGCGCACGTTACGGCAGTGACGGCGCTCGACGTGTGACATGGACCGCGTCCGATCAGGGCGAGAGGGGATGGCGCAGATGTGGGGGAACGTCGGACCGCGGGTGGCTCGCCTGTCGCCACTGGAACGGGTCCGGCTGCGCCGGGTCGCCGTCCGGTACGCCGCGCACGGCTGGGCGGTGACCCCCGGCGCCTGCCTGGCCAACCGCCGCTTCGTCTGCGGCCGGGCCGGCTGCCCCACGATCGGCTGCCATCCGGCCCTCGAGGACTGGGAGCACGCGGCGAGCGCCGACCCGGCCCGGGTGGCCACCTGGTGGCGCAGCCGCCCGCACGCGGTGCTGCTGCCCACCGGGCGTTCCTTCGACGTGCTGGAGGTGGCCGCCCACCTCGGCCGGCACGTGCTGGACGCCGTCGCGGCCCACCCGGCCGGCTTCGGCGTACGCGGGCCGGTCCTGGTCACGCCCACCGGCCACTGGATGTACCTGGTCCGCCCGGGCGACCCGCTCCGGCCGGAGCTGGAGCACTGCTTCCAGGTGGTCCGGCACGGTCCCGGCTCGTGGATCCCGGCGCCGCCGACCCCGCTGCCCGAAGGAACGGTGCGCTGGGCGGTCGCCCCGGAGCAGGCCCGCTGGCAACTGCCCGACTCCTACCTGGTGCAGAACGCGCTGATCAAGGCGTTGCGGGCGGCCGGCGTCACGCTCACCTCCGACCTGCTGCCCGGCCAGCTTCCCCTGCCGCGCCGCAGCCGCTGACCGGCGGGTTCCCGACAACTCCTCCCCCGACAACGTCCTCCCCGGTGCCGGACTCGTTGCACCAGGTGACGGCGCGTGCGCGCCAAAGCGGGGGTGACCATGTCCACGGACGACGCAGCCCGCCACACCGGCGGCACCGAACCATCGCGGCACCACCGCCGCCCGTACCGCTGGGCCGGCACCCGCCCCTGGGGCACCCGCCCCGGCCGCCCCCGCCCCACCAACTCCCGCCCCAACACCACCCACCGCCCCCTCCGCTAACCCCCCATTCCCCACCCCCCATCCCCCGCCCCTCCCCCGTCCCCTCCCCTCCCGCCGCGATCTTGCACTTTCTGCCCGCACAGATCGGGCATCCTACGCAAATCCCCGACAGCAACTGCAAGATCGCGGCTGGGGTGGGGAGGGGTGGGGGGGTCGCGGAGCAGGGTGCCGAGCTCGCCGAGGATCGACTTCCGCTCCGGGCCGGCGTAGCCGACCACGAGCAGGGCGAGGTGGGCGAGGACGGCCACCAGCAGGGTGGCGCCGAGGTCCCCGGGGCACCCGGGAGAGGCGCTCGCGTGCAGGGCGCCGAGCCGGCTCACCATGAACACCTGGACCAGCAGCAGGTAACCGGCGGCCAAGCCGGTGATCCGGCCGGCGGCGGTGAGCAGGTCGGTGGTCCCGGTCAGCGAGCCGGCCGGGGTGTCCAGCCACCAGGGCAGCACCGCCGCGACCAGGCCGAGCCAGAAGAGCACGGCCAGCGCCCGCCGGCCGCCGGGCCCGCGGCGGGGCAGCCCCCGGGGCGGGGGTACGAGGGCGGCCGGCCGACCGTCGGACGGCTGGGGCGCCCGGGTATGGCGGCCAGTGGGGTGGGTGTCCTGGTATGTCATTCGCGCAATTTCATCGGGGCGAATTTCTGCTGGGGAAAATCCTGTCCACCTCTGCCGGCGCGAGTCCGAACCGCCCCTGCGCGACGGATCCGTAGACGCGGAAAATGCTGCGGTATTCAGTTATGCCCCCGTTGTCCTGCTCGTTCGATGCGTACCAATTGCCGAGCAGGGACCGGGCGAGTCCACGCCCGCCGAGGATGATGGCAACCGCGCCATGATCATGATCCGTGCGGCCCTGGTTCGAGGCGACCCGCCCGCCGCACTTCGCCGGGCACCATGATCGGCACGTCGGCGGCCCGGGCGCCGAGGTCGGTACGGAAGGCCGCCGGCACCCTCCAGGTTGGACAGGTCGGGGCCGGAGGCCGGGGCGACCCGGGTCGACCCGGTGGGGGGTTCAGGCCGCCCACGTGCCACTCCCGATTCCTCCGAGCGCCGCGACGCCGGCGACCGGGAGAGGGCTACGGAGCGGCGAGGTTGCCACGGGACGGTAACCAGGTACTCGGGGTCGCTCAAGGCACGCCGACGGCGCAGCCGAGTGCACTTGAGACAGTGCTCAGGACGCGAATCGTCGGCTCCTCCGGCCCCGTTGCCGGCGTACCGGAGCAGCGACGACCACGGGCGGCGACCGTCGCGACGTGACGTTTTCGGCCGCCTCGGTGCCGTTCGCGACGTTCGAAGGCCAGCAAAATTTGAGGCGCGGATAAGCCCCCGCTGAGGTTCCTCGACCGGAAATGCGGCCGCGGTGCGTTCTGCCCGAACCGATTGAAAGTAGCGGCAGCAGGGGCGCGTGACCCGCCGCCATTCCGGGTATGCCGCCGAACCGCTGAAGCCGTGAGGGGAAGGACCCGCCATGCTCAGCAAAGAGGATCAGCGCAGGTTTGAACAGATCACCCGCCAGCTGCGGGAAAGCGACCCGCAGTTCTTCGCCCGGCTCGACCACCGGGCCCGGGCCCGCCGAGGCCGGTACCTGATGCTGCTGACGATCGTGCTGTGGGCCTCGCTGCCGGCGATGACCGTGCTGGCCGGGCGGCTGGCCGGCGCGATCTGCGCGGTGGTGCTGCTGGCCAACGCCGGATTCATGTGGCGGTTCCGGCGACGCTGGCTATGACCGCCCCGACCGTCCGGCCCATACCGAGGGCGGGCGGGGTCAGCGCGCCGAGGGGTCCGGCTCCGTCGCCGGTCGGCGGCCGAACTCCCGGTACGCCCGGCGCAGCCGTTCGACGAGGCCGGGGCCGCCGATCGCCGCCCCCGGCGGGGCGAGCTGGCGCAGCAGCAGCTCCGGTCCGGTCGCCAGAGTGGGCGGCTGGTCGGGCAACGACACCGGGGACAGCCAGAAGCGGTCCACCGCGTCGGCCAGCGGGGCCGGCGGCAGTCCGCCGAGCACCCGCCCCGCGCCGGCGACGGGTGGCTCGCCGGCCCCGGCCCGGTCGACCGCCGGGCCGCCCGGTCCACCCGCCGCCGTCCGGCCCTCCGGTGCGCCGGCCCGGGTGGCAGCAGCGCCGGCCGTCCGGTGGGACGGGGTGGCGGCGCCGGCCGTCCGCCCGGGCGGTGCGCCGGCCGGGGTGGCGGCGGCACCGCGCAGCGTACGCAGCCGGGCGAGCAGCTCGCCCCGGCTCCGGCCGCGCCAGTGCAGCAGCTGGAACGGGTCGGCGTCGAACGCCTCCGCGAGGAGGTAGAAGCTGGCCGCCAGGTGTTTGCACGGGACGGCGAAGTCGGGACAGCCGCAGTGCTGGTCCAGCTCGGCCACCTCGGCCGGGAAGAGGGGCGCGCCCGCCGCGGCGAACAGCTCCTCCAGCTCGGCCGGCAGGTCGCCGGCGAGCAGCCGGGCGCTGAAGAACGCCTGCCCGGCGAGCTCCGCCTCGATCCGCTCCCACACCTCGTCCGGGTACGCCGCCAACCCGATCCGCACCGGGTACGGCTTGGGCCGGGAGCCCTGCACGCTGGCGGTGACCAGCCCGGGGGCGACGTCGAGCCGGAGCACCTGGCCCCGGCGCGCGTACGCCCGTCCCCGGGTGAGCCGGGTGCCGAGCGCGAAGGACTCCAGCACCTCCAGGAACCGCCGGGACCACCAGGAGCGCCCGATCGCGCCCCGGGTGCTGCGCGCCTTCAGACCGCCCTCGACCCGGCGGGGCGGCCCGAACTCGGCGAACCGGGGGCGTTCGTCCGAGGTGCTCACTCCACCACCGCCCCGGCCTCCAGCGTGAACAGCTCGCGCAGCGTATCGGTGGAGAGTTCGGTGACCCACTGCTCGCCGCTGCCCACCACCCGCTGGGCGAGGCTGCGCTTGTCCGCGATCATCGCGGCCACCTTCTCCTCCACGGTGCCGGCGCACACGAACTTGCGTACCTGCACGCGGCGGCGCTGGCCGATGCGGAACGCCCGGTCGGTGGCCTGGTCCTCGACGGCCGGGTTCCACCAGCGGTCCACGTGCACCACGTGGTTCGCCGCGGTCAGGGTCAGCCCGGTGCCGCCGGCCTTGAGCGACAGCACGAACAGCGGCGGGCCGTCGGGCGACTGGAACCGGGTCACCAAGGCGTCCCGCTCGGCCTTGCCGACGCCACCGTGCAGGTAGAGCACCTCCCGGCCGGTACGGGCGGACAGGTGACCCCGCAGCATCCCGCCGAACTCGGCGTACTGGGTGAAGAGCAGGGCCTTCTCCCCCGCCGCCAGGACCTCGTCGACGATCTCCTCGAGGCGTTCGAGCTTGCCGGAGCGGCCGGGCAGCGCGGAGCCGTCGTGGAGCAGTTGCGCCGGGTGGTTGCAGACCTGCTTGAGCCGGGTCATGGTGGCCAGCACCAGGCCTCGGCGTTCCATCCCGTCGCTGGATTCGATCTTCGCCATCATGTCGTCGACCACCGCCCGGTAGAGCGCGGCCTGCTCGGCGGTGAGGTTGCAGAGCACCTCCATCTCCAGCTTCTCCGGCAGGTCGGAGATGATCGACGCGTCCGTCTTGAGCCGGCGCAGCACGAACGGGCCGGTGACCCGGCGCAGCCGTTCGGCCACCTCGGCGTCCCCGTGCCGCTCGATCGGCTCGGCGAACCTCTTGCGGAACGTGGCGGCCGGCCCGAGCAGGCCGGGGTTGGCGAACTGCATGATCGACCAGAGGTCGGCCAACCGGTTCTCCACCGGCGTACCGGTGACCGCGACCCGGTGCCGCGCGGGCAGCGACCGGACCGCCTCGGCCTGCCGGGTGGCGGCGTTCTTGATGGCCTGCGCCTCGTCCACCACCACCCGGTGCCAGTCGATCCCGGCCAGCTCGAACGCGTCCCGCGCGGCCACCGAGTAGGTGGTGAGGATCAGGTCCGCCGCGTGCACGGCCGCCGCGAACTCCGCGCCCCGGGCCCGCTCGGCCCCGTGGTGCACGTGTACGCGCAGCTCTGGCGCGAACTTCGCCGCCTCCCGCTGCCAGTTGCCGACCAGGGACATCGGACAGACCAGCAGGGTGGGCCCGACCTCCGGCGGGTCACCGGCGAGCAGGGCGAGCAGTTGCACCGTCTTGCCGAGCCCCATGTCGTCGGCGAGGATCCCGCCCAGCCCGAGCGACTGGAGGAACGCCAGCCAGGCCAGCCCGCGCCGCTGGTACGGCCGCAGCGTCCCGGCGAACCCGGGCGGCGGGTCGGCCGGGGCCAGCCGCCGTTCGGCCTCCCCGGCCAGCAGCTCGCCCAGCGCGCCGTCGGCGGTCACCTCCAGCACCGGCAGCTCGTCGGGGCGGTCGGCGCCGGCCAGGCCCATCCGGAGCAGGTCGGCCACGGTCAGCTCGCCGGCCGAACGGAGCAGCCGCAGCCCGGCGGCGAGCCGCTGCGGGTCCAGCTCGACCCAGCGGCCCCGCAACCGGACCAGCGGTGACTTCAGCTCGGCCAGCGAGGCCAGTTCCTCGGCGGTCAGCGGCTGGTCGCCGAGGGCCACCTCCCAGCGGTAGTCCACCAGGGCGTCCAGCCCGAGCCCGCCGGAGGCGGCGGCCACGGTGCCGGGCGCGGTGCGGCTGCGGGCCCGCAGCCGGGCACCGAGGCGCGACGAGGAGCGCCGCCACCAGGACGGCAGGAGCACCCCGAACCCGGCCGCGTGCAGCACCGGCGCGCCCTCGCGGAGGAACCGGTGCGCGCCGTCGGCGTCCAGGTCGGTCCCCTCCGGCGCGGCGGTCCGCAGCGCGTCCTCCAGCTCCGGCCAGAGCCGGCTGGCCCGGCCCAGCTCGGCGAGGAGCGTCTCCTGCGGGTCGACCCCGCGCCCGGCGAGCGCGGCGGCCGGCCCTCGCCACACGTCCGCCGCGTCGACCACCAGGCCCGGCTCGTCGGCCGGCTGCAGGCCGAACTCGACCCGCCAGGATCCGCCCTCGACCAGCTCGGCCACCGGATCGGCGTCCGGCTCGACCAGCCGGAAGGCGGCCCGTACCGCGCCGCCGGCGGCGTCCCGCTGCCAGGCGTCCAACTCGGTACGGAGGGTGTCCAGGGCGGCCGGCTCGGTGTTGAAGGCGCGCTCCGGCCCGGTGAGCGCGGCCAGCCAACGCGGCACCGGTCCGCCGGGACGCATGCCCCGGTGCAGCGGGATGTCGGCCAGGGCCGCCCGGGCCGCCGCGTCGGTCAGCGCGTCCAACGCCGCCGCGACCAGCTCCCCGGGCTCGACGGCGGCCGGCACCACGCCCTCAACGGCCCGGCCGACCGCCCATTCCACGGCGGCGCGGGCGGCCGGGGGCAGGGCGAGGGCCAGCGAGCGCGCCCAGGCCGCGTCCGTGCCGGTGAGCAGGGGGCGCCACACCGCTCGCGCGGTCACCACGTCCGAGTCGTCCACCGGGCGCAGGTGGCGCCGGCCGTCTCCGGTGCCCCGCGCGCTCCGGCGCCGGCCGCCCGGTCGCACCGGGTCGGGCCCGGCGGCGGTGGGGCCGGTGGATCCGGGGGGCACGTCGGCCACGCCGGGCAGCACCCGGCCGCGGGCCACCAGGTCGGCGGCGAAGTCGGCCAGCTGGGCCAGGTGGCGCAGGTTCGCCCCAGCCACGGCGTCCGCCGGGTCCAGCGCACGGAGCAGGGCGTACGCGGCGTCCGGCGGGTACGTGAGGGCCGGGACCCGCCACCGGGCGAGGGTGACCGGCCCCCGGACCGGCGCCTCGACGGTGGCCCGGACCAGCTCCGGCGAGTCGAGCGGCGAGCCGGCCCGGGTGGGCAGGATGAGCAGCACGGAGGCCGGCTCGGCGGCCGGGTCGCCCAGCACGGCGGCGAGCCTGGGATGGTCGGCGGCGAACGGGTGCGGGCGCTCACGCGGGGGACGCCCGGGGCGGCGGGGGGCACGGGACGGCCGGGTGCTGTCCTCGGCCCAGACGGCGAGCCCGGCGCCGGGCAGCCACAGCCCGTGGACGACCAGCACGCACTCCCCCTCGACGACGCCCGGGGCAAGGATAGGCGGCACCGGCCGGCTAGTGTCGGCGGCATGCTCGATCTGCTCGTGATCGGTGGCCTGGGCGTCGACATCCGCGCTCGGGTTCCCGCGCTTCCGCTGCCGGCCGCCGACTCGCTGACCGTACCCCCGGTCGAGCTACGGATCGGCAACACCGGCGCCGGGGTGGCGCTCGCCGCGCACGCCCTCGGCCTGCGGGTGGCGCTGGTCGACGTCCTGGGGGCCGACCCGGCCGGCGACGTGGTTCGGGCGGCGCTGGCCCGCACGTCGGTACGGGCCGTGCTGGCCGACGCCCCGGCCGGTACCCGACGGTCGGTGAACCTGGTCGACCCG
Source organism: Micromonospora sp. NPDC007271 (assembly GCF_040634005.1). NCBI lineage: Bacteria > Bacillati > Actinomycetota > Actinomycetes > Micromonosporales > Micromonosporaceae > Micromonospora > Micromonospora sp. NPDC007271. Next base: position 5,171 of record NZ_JBEYER010000020.1, on the reverse strand, counting down.
GCTGGCCGCCGGATGTCCCTCTACGACCCGCGCCCGTGGCACGGCCCGGCTCCGTTCCCCGCGGCGGAGCTGACCGCGCTGGTGCGGGACGCGGCACACGTGCACGTATCGATCATGGACTGGGCCCGGGACGCGCTGCCGGCGCTGCGCGCGGGCCGGGCCGCCGGCACGGCCCTCTCCACCGACCTGCACGACTGGGACGGCGAGAACGACTACCACCGGCCCTTCGCGGAGGCCGCCGACCTGGTCTTCGTCAGCGACGTCCGGCTCGGCGACCGGGCCGGGAAGGTGGCGGCCGGGCTGGCCCCGCGGACGGTGCTGGTGACCGGCGGAGCGGCGGGCGCGACCCTGCACGAGGTGGACCGCTCGCCGGCCCGGGTGCCCGCGGCGCCCCCGCCCGCACCGGTGGTCGACACCAACGGCGCGGGCGACGCCTTCGCGGCCGGCCTGATCGCCGCCCGGCTGCGCGGCGCGCCAACGCTCGACGCGGCCCGCTACGCGGCCCGGGTGGCCGCCGCCGCGTGCACCCACGACGGGATGGAGTATCCGCCCGGCCTGCTGCCCCGGGACTGACACCGGTCAGAGCGCCCCGGTCTCGCCGTCGGTCAGCTCGCGGAGAATGTCCGCGTGCCCGGCGTGCCGGGCGGTCTCCTCGACCATGTGGATCAGCACCCAGCGCAGCGACACCTCGCCGAGCTGCGGGTGCGGCACCACGTGGTCCAGGTCGAACCGGGCGGCCACCTCCCGTGACCGGGCGCAGGCCGCCGCGTACGCCGCGGCCAGCGTCTCGACGGTCTCGCCCGGGTCGAGGGTGAAGCTGGCGACCGCCTCCTCCTCGGTGGTGAGGTAGACGTCGTCCGGCCCGGGCGCGAACAGCGCCGGGAACCAGTTCCGTTCCACCAGGGCCAGGTGTTTGAGCAGGCCGGCCAGGGTGGTCAGGGACGGCACCAGGCGTCGGCTCGCCTCGGCATGGCTGAGACCGCGCACCTTGCGCAGCAGGATGGCCCGGTGGAAGTCGAGGAACGATTCGAGTACGGCCCGCTCGTCGCCCGTGCGGGCAAGAACCGGACCGAGCGTGGGGTCGATCGTCGCGTCCGCCATCCCCGGACCCTAGTCCCGCTGACGGCCGGCCCGCTGCCCCGCTATCCGCTGCGCGCCGACGAGCCGCGCGGCAGGATGGGCGCATGGCTTCCACGGTGCAGATCCCCCTGGTGGGCGGCGCGGCCGACGGCGAGACGGTCACCGTCGAGCTGGACAGCAACGGCCGCCCGCCGCTGACCCACCACCACCTCGGCGCGGAAGGGCTGGCCGAGGCGGAGATCTACGAGTTGGAGTCGGACGACCACCAGGGCCGGCCGTGGATCTACACCTGGCGCGGCCCGGCGGTCTGAACCGGCCTCAGCCGGGGGCCTGCACCTCGGTCACCGGCGAGAAGGTTCGTGACCGGATGCTCTCCAGCACGCCTCGGGTGACCTGCGAGGTGGCCCGGGCCTGGTCGCACACCTCGGCCACCAGTTGGGCGGTCTGCTCGGCCCGCGCCTCCCGCTCGTCCCACAGCCGGTCCACCTCGGCCAGCAGCGGGCCCTCGACCTCGCGTTCCACGCCGCGCAGCGCGGGCACCCCGAGCCGCTGGGCCAGGTCGAAGACCTTCCCGGCGTACGGCAGGGGGAGGAACGGCGTGCCGACCATCGCGGCGAAGATCAGGAAGTGCAGCCGCATGCCGACCGCCAGGTCGAAGTGGCGCATCAGGCCGAGGACCTGCCGGGGCGAGTAGTCGCCGTGCAGGACCCGCCCTCGCTCGGCGGTGGTCATGTGCGACATCACCCCGTGCGAGTGCCGGATGTCGTCGCGTTCCATCGGGACGAAGAGCACGTACGCGTCGATCCGGTGCACCAGGAAGTCGCCGATCTGGGCGATCAGCCGGTGGTAGCCGTCGACGTCGAGGCGCTCCGCCGCCCGGCCCGGCTCGCGTACGCTCAGCCCGACCAGCCGTTTGCCTGCCGGGACACCCTCGTCGCGCAACCAGCTCTCGGGGAAGTCCTCCGGTTCGAGCAGGAACGCCGGATCGGCGGTGACGGTGATCGGGTTCAGCAGGCCGGCCTCCTCCAGCACCATCCGGGACTCCTGGTCCCGCACGGTCACCTCGGTCGCCCCGGCCAGGGTCTCCCGCACCATGCCGGTGTCCACGGTGTCGCTGAGCGGCCCGACGCCGACCGCGTACGTGAGCAGCGGCAGCCCACGTTCCTGGGCGACCCGGACCACCCGCAGGTAGCGGCGGGCCTCACGGTTGTAGAGGATGCCGCCGCCGCCGAGGATGAGCAGGTCGAGATCGGCCAGGACCAGCGAGGAGTCGGCCCGGCTGACGCCCTCCCAGGGCACCGCCTCCACGTCGGGGTGGGCCAGCGCGGTGTGCGCCGGATTCCGGGAGAACACGATGATCCGGGCATTCGGCTCGAGGTGCCGCAGGTCGGATAGGAGACCGGTGAGGATCGCCTCGTCGCCGAGGTTGCGGCCGCCGTACGAGCCGAGCACGCCGATGGTCAGTCCGGCGCCATCCGTCATCCCGTCGCCCCTCCCCCGCCGAGTTCCGTGCCGGGTTCCCGCTGCACCGGTTGACATACCTGGAGGCAGGGGTCAGCCGGCCGCGCCGACCAGCCGGGAGACCAGGGCGGAAACCACCTGGTCGACGTCGAACCCGGCGTCGATCGAGGTGGTCAACTGGTCGAGCAGGAGCCCGTCCACCGCGTAGTGCAGCAGGGCCACCTCGAACGCCCCGCCGGGCAGCCCGGCCGCGACGTGGAACGCCACGTCGTCGGCGTACCCCCGGCGGAGCACGTCCCCGAGGGCCCGGCGCAGCTCGGGCCGGCGGGACGCCTCCAGCCGCAGCTCGAACAGCGCCCGGGTGAGGTCCGGTTCGCGGGTGGTGCGTTCGACGATGTACCGCAGATAGTCGGTGACCAGGGCGAGCGACGGCTCACGCCGGCCGAGCTCGGCCAGCACCGCCGGGTCGGGCGCCATCCGGTCGAAGATCCGCTCGGCGAGGCCGGCGAGCAGCGCGGCCCGGGACGGGAAGTAGTTGGAGGCGGTGCCGGTCGGTACGCCGGCCTCGGCGTCGACGGCCCGGTGGGTGAGCCCGCGGGCGCCGGACGCGGCGAGCACGCGCAGCCCGGCGTCGGCGAGCAGGTTGCGTCGTTCCGGATTCCTGGCCACGGAAGCACCCTAGCAAGAACCACGACAGGTGTTGTACATTCACTCGACCACGACAGCCGTTGTGGTTGAGCCCGAACCTCGGAGCAGATTTGCGCAAGCTCGTGTACTACGTCGCCAGCACCCTCGACGGCTTCATCGCCGCCCCCGACGGGTCCTACGACTTCTTTCCCCTGGCGCCGGAGCCGGACCTGCTGGCTCACCTGGCCGCCGAATGGCCCCAGACCTTCCCCACGTTCGCCCACGCCCAGCTCGGCATCGAGTCGCCGCCCACCGGCCGCTTCGACGCCGTGGTGATGGGACGCGGCACGTACGACCCCGGGCTGAAGATGGGCGTCACCAGCCCATACGCCCACCTGAAGCAGTACGTCTTCTCCCGTTCGCTGCCCCCGTCCGACGACCCGCAGGTGGAGATCGTCGACGCCGACCCGGCCGCCTTCGTCGGGCAGCTCAAGCGGCAGCCGGGCGGGGACATCTGGCTCTGCGGCGGCGGGCAGCTCGCCGGCCAGCTCCTCGACGAGGTGGACGAGCTGGTGGTCAAGCTGAACCCGATCGTGGTCGGCAGCGGCATCCCGCTGGTCGACCGGGGCTTCGCCCCGCACCGGTTCACCCTGGTCGAGGCACGCCCGTTCGACAGTGGACCGGTCATCCTCCGCTACGCCGCCACGGCGCGGTGACCAGGCCGATGCGGCCGTCATCCGCCGGCCGGCCGAGCCGCCGCTGCCGGAACCGGGCAGCCGTACCCACGTTTCTCCGCTAGGGTCTGCGCCGATCGACGTCGCGGCCGACGTGGTGCGCGCCGGCCGGGTCCGCGCCGCCGACCCGCCCTGGGGGGGTGGGCGGCCGGTTCTGGTGGTGGGTCGCGCCGGCGGTGCTGGTGCTGCTCGGGTACGCCGGCCTGCGCCGGCTGGTCAGGCGGGTGCGCGGACCTCGTGGGTGAGGAACGGCAGGGCGACGGCGGGCAGCGCCGGTGACGCGACGATGTCGTAGTGGGTCAGTCCGGGCAGCACGGCCAGCCGGGACGCCGGCCGGTCGGCACCGTCCCAGCCGGCGTCCCGGTGGCCGCCGCCGAGCAGTCCGAAGAACTCCGCCATGTGGCTGACCGGGATCGAGTCGGCGTCGGCGTAGACCAGCAGCACCGGCAGGGCGAGGGCGGCCACCTCGGCGGACCAGTCGTACTCGCGGCGCAGCAGCTCACCGGTCTTGGCCCAGAGCGTCGGCCAGTCCTGCGGGCGCGGCGCCACCCGTTCGTACAGCTCGTGGGGCGGGGTGCCGCGCATCTGGTCGGCCACCCGCTCGTCCTGGGCCGCCATCGCGGCCAGCACCTCCGGATACCAGCCCCGCCGCCGGAACGGGGTGGAGACCAGCACCAGGCGGCGGACCCGTTCGGGGTGCTGGATCGCGGTACGCAGGGCCACCCCGCCGCCGAGCGAGTAGCCCAGCAGGTCGGCCTCGGGCAGGTCCAGGTGGCGCAGCAGCACGCCGATGTCGTCGGCCATCGACTCGTACCGCAGTGGACGGTCGACGTCGGCGGTGCGGCCGTGCCCCTGCAGGTCGACCGCGACCACCTGCCGGCGGGCGGCGAGGGCGGGCAGGATCGGGGTGAACATCTCCACCGAGCCGTAGCCGCCGTGCAGCAGCACCAGGGGTTTCCCGGTGCTGTGGACCTCGTACCAGAGGCGCAGCCCGTTGACGTCCGCGTAGCTCATGTCCGTTACAACGAGGGCGGCCGGTCCCCCGCCTTCGGGTGCGCTTGTTGTCGCCGGCGCGGCAACAAACGCACCCGAACCCGGTGCTAGTCGGCGACGTACCGGTGCAGCGGGCTCTCGTCGGAGGCCACCGTGCCGGTGCGGCGCAGGCCGGCCTTCTCCAGCACCCGGACCGACGCCAGGTTGGCCGGGTCCACGTCCGCAAACAGGCGGGTGACCCCGGGCACGGTGCGGGCGAAGGCGACGAGGGCGCGG